>CAZIKJ010000147.1:0-8897 GCA_964539685.1 uncultured Pelistega sp. | reverse complement strand
AGCAGCGCTAAGCTTTTTAGTGGCCACTTGATCAGTGATGGCTTTAAGGATGTCTTTGTCTAATTCCATGTTCATATCCATTGTTTCTTTCCTATAAGAATAAGGAGTTTTGAACATTTACACAAAATTATTTACAGACTCTAGCTTGAGTAAGATGAAACTAATCGCTCTGAAATCTAATCGCTCTGAATCGAATAGAATGCTACTCTCTCCAACTTACTCTGTCGTTGCTACTACTTATTCAGTCGGTGTCACTGACTCTTCATGCTCGCCACGAGCGACTTTCTCAGCATACTTAGCACCTGCATGACGTACGTCTTCACCTTGAACAAGGTAAATCACACGCTCTGCCATATTTTTCGTATGGTCACCGATACGCTCAAGTGCACGAGCGATAAACATCAGATCAATACCTTCGCTCACTAAGCGTGGATCTTCAATCATATAGCTACTGATGCTACGTAGAACGGCTTTCCATTCTTTGTCTACTTGCTTGTCTGCACGCACTACTTCAGCGGCTAAGATGGCGTCGTTACGCGCAAAGGCGTCAAGTAATTTATGCAGCATATTGACAACAAGATTACCAATATGACGCATCTCGACTAATGGTTCAAAGCGTGAATTGTTCTCGTGCAGACGGCGAGCCATCTTGGCAACTTTCTCAGCTTCGTCACCAGAACGTTCCATATCCGTTACCATCTTCAAGACCGAAACTAATAGGCGTAAATCCACTGCAGCTGGCTGCTGGGTTGCCATTACTTCGGCGATAATGCTGTCTAATTCGATTTCTAATGCATTGATTTCTTTCTCGCGCTCAATAACACGAACAATCGTTTCATAATTGCCAGTAGTTACAGAATCAACCGCATCAACAATGATGGACTCGACAATGCCACCCATGCGTAGTAGTTTAGAACGTACGGTTTCTAAATCTTCGCCAAATCGTTTGCTTGTATGTTCAGTCATGATACACCTATAAAGAGAATGCTTAATTCTATAATACAAATATGACTTGTTTATGACAGTTTAAGAAGGAAGTATCTTAAACGGCATTGTGTCGTTATTACACCAACAACACCAACAACACCAACAAGTTTTAAAAAACCTTCATTAACCCTTCACTTAAGCTCACGCACGATGTTGAGCGTCAAGTTGAATATATCGTCAAGCTTTAAGCTGCTTGACGCCTTCTTGCGTCGCAATCAAAGCCACTGTTGCAGGTGCAAGCGCGAAAAAACCACATGTTACAACCCCAGGAATTTGATTAATTTGTGACTCTAACTCACAAGCGTCGGTAAGTGCAAATCCTGCTACATCAATAATGGGATTGCCATTATCAGTCGTAAAACCAGAGCGTAGTTTCACTTCACCACCTAATGCTTGCATCTTACGTGACACACTATTTAAAGCCATCGGTAAGACTTCAATCGGTAAAGTGAAGGCGCCTAAGGTATCCACGACTTTACTTTCATCCGCAATACAGACAAAGCGTTCGGCGACTGAGGCAACGATTTTTTCGCGTGTCAAGGCACCGCCACCACCCTTAATCATCTGTAGCTTCGCATTAATTTCATCAGCCCCATCAACATAGACAGGCATGCTCTGCACTTGATTAAGATCTAAAACCATAATCCCATGTTCAGCCAAGCGACGAGCACTACGTTCAGAGCTCGCTACTGTCGCACGAAACTCGCTCTTAATTGTGGCTAATTGATCAATAAATAAATCAGCGGTTGAACCTGTGCCCACACCAATCACCGCATCAGCATGTAGCAAGGGGCGAATATAGTCTACCGCGGCTTGAGCAACTTGTTGTTTGAGCTCATCTTGACTCAGCATTAAGGCCTCCTTAGGCAAAAAACTCTTGATAGGCTTCAGGTTTAAAGCCTAAGATTATGCGCTCTTGTTCGACAAGAACGGGACGCTTCATAAGGGTTGGATATTCTGCCAATAAAGCCAGCAACTCTGTGTCTGTATTGGCTTGCTTCTGCTCATCACTTAAGCTACGCCATGAAGTTGAGGCTTTATTAATTAACTTCGCCCAGCTGAGCTGCGCCGCCCATGCAAGGATCGTCTCCGGCGCAATGGGCTGTGCACGATAATCAATAAACTCAAATGGCTTACCTTCTGCTTCAAGCCACTTCAGGGCTTTCACACAAGTGCTGCAGTTTTTAATGCCATAGACTTTAATCACAACACTTACCTATATATTGATTGAATCCAATTCTGAATATGACCGACATATTCCTTACCTATTTTTGGATTGGATACGGTTGGCGACAATGACTAAGGTACCCACAGCAACAATAAAGATCGTCGCTAAGGCATTCACCTCAGGCTTAATACCCAAGCGAACCCGTGAGAACACTTCAATCGGTAGGGTTGTAAATCCAGGACCGTTCAGGAACGAGGCAATCACTACATCATCTAAGGATAAGGTGAACGCCAATAGCCACGCAGAAACTAAAGCTGGTGCAATCAATGGCAAGGTGATGCTGAAGAACACACGCATCGGTGTTGCACCTAGGTCTAAGGCAGCCTCTTCCAGTGAGCGATCAAGTTCACGTACACGCGATGAAACCACGACAGACACATAAGCAATACAGAGCGTTACATGACCTAACCAGATAGTGAAGACACCATTGGCCTCAGGAAAACCTGTGATATTACGGATTTCAATAATCATCAAAAGCAGCGAAATACCGAGAATCACATCAGGAATCACCAAGGGTGCATTCAACATACCGATATACAATGCAAAGCCCTTAAAGGGTCCCTTACGAGCAAGAACATAACCTGCCCAAGTACCGACAATGACAGCCGCTGTGGCTGACAAGATGGCTATCTTAAAGGACAGCCAAGCCGCACTTAATAAGGCCGCATCTTGGAATAGGCTCGCATACCAACGAAAGGAGAAACCACTCCACGAGGAAGCTAGAGCGGAGTCATTGAATGAGAACACCACCAGACTAATAATCGGAATATACAGGAAAGCAAATCCGATAAAGAGGAAGAACCATTTAAGGTAATTAGTTGACTTAAACATTAGTCATTCTCCTCCATTAGCTTGGCCTGGCTGCGTTGATAAATAACCAGAGGTACTAATAAAAGCATAATCATAATCACTGCCACCGCTGCTGCCACTGGCCAGTTCGCATCGGTGAAGTATTGATCCCACATCACACGACCAATCATATACGTATTCGTACCACCCAATAACTCAGGGATTACGTACTCACCCACAGTAGGAATAAACACTAACATGGCACCCGCAATGACACCTGGCATTGATAATGGCAGAGTGACGTTTAAGAAGGCACGCCAAGGTCTTGCACCAAGGTCATAGGCCGCATCTAAGAGACGCTGATCAAGTTTTAATAAGTTTGTATACAGTGGCAAGATAAAGAATGGCAAGTAAGTATAGACCAAGCCAATATAGACGGCGATATCGGTACGATAGATCTCAATCGGCGTATCGATCACCCCTAGCCAGAGTAAGAAATTATTTAGTAGACCTTCATTACGTAAAATACCAATCCAGGCGTAGACACGTAATAATAAGGAGGTCCAGAATGGCAAAATCACCATCAGCAATAAGAGATTGCGCGTACGCTCAGAGGAGCGAGCAATATAATACGCCATAGGGTAGCCAAGCAAGATACAGATAATTGTCGTCACCGCTGCCATTTTCAAGGAATTCATATAGGCGGTGATAAACAGACTATCGGTAAAAATGAGTTTATATCCCTCAAGATGCAGGGATAAATTCACCACACTCTCTTTGATAGCAATCAACGGGGAATACGGTGGAATGCCAAAAGTCGATTCAGCAAAACTAATTTTGAGAATAATGAAAAAAGGCAGTAGTAAGCATAGAACCAACCAGGCATAAGGTGGCCAAATCGCCAACTGATCCTGGTTCGGTAAGATCTTACGAATAAAATTAGGTAGATTTATCATGATGGCAGTACAGTGCCGCTATCAGGACCCCAGGTGATATACACCTCATCATCAAGTCCGGGCGGCTCCTCGCTACTAATGCGACTATTAGACACACTGGCTTCAACCACTTTGCCAGAATCAAGACGGATCTGATACAGCAAAAAGGCACCCATCCAGGCCACGTGAGTCACAATACCATGCCCCACGTTCACCTCATCACTGGGCTGTTCTTCAAGCACACGGATATTCTCAGGTCGAACCGAGACGAAAACTTCCATGCCTAGAGGCTCCGAAACACCGTGGTTCACATACATCGGACGCATCAGCTCATCACTTTCGATAATAATATGGTCAGGTTCATCGACCACAATCGTACCGGTGAAAATATTCGTCGAGCCAATAAAGCTCGCGACAAACTGTGAGTTCGGGAAAGTATAGACCTCATGTGGCGTACCGTATTGTACGATAGAGCCGTCGGTCATCACGGCGATACGATTGGCCATGGTCATGGCCTCTTCTTGGTCATGGGTCACCATAATGCAAGTTACGCCCACTTGATCAAGAATCTTCACCAGCTCAATCTGAGTTTTCTGACGGATTTGCTTATCCAGTGCAGACATCGGTTCGTCAAGAAGCAACAACTTAGGGCGCTTCACCAAACTACGTGCTAATGCCACACGTTGCTGCTGACCGCCCGATAACTGCGATGGCTTGCGGCGGGCATAGCCCGCCATCTGCACTAAATCAAGAGATTCAAAGACACGATCATGAATCTCTTGCTTATCCACGCCCTCTTGCTTTAAACCAAAAGCCACATTGTCCTCAACGGTCATGTGCGGGAATAAAGCATAGGACTGGAACATCATGTTAACAGGACGCTTATACGGCGGTATTCCAGAGATGTCCACACCATCTAAGAAAATCTGGCCTGAGGTCGGTGTTTCAAAACCCGCTAACATACGCAATAAAGTCGATTTACCGCAGCCAGAACTCCCTAGCAGGGCAAAGATTTCATTGCGGCGCACGGAAAGATTCACCGATTTAACAGCCACCACATCATCAAAAATTTTAACGACATCCACTAATTTTACAAATTCGTCAGGATCCCCTGCTGGCGTCGAAAAGCGTCCTTCGTCCATGAATTATTTTCCTGATTTGAGTTCAGCCCACAAACGTGTTTGTAGACGTGAAATAGCCATAGATTGTGGTTTGATAACGAATAAAGTTTTCGCTACGTCTTCCGCTGGGAAAAGCATAGGATTATTCGCAATTTCCGGTTTAATGAACTCACGTGCAGCCTTATTGGCGTTAGGGTAGAACATCTCATTGGTAATCGCTGCGTGTACTTCAGGCGTTTCGATATAGTTGATGAAGGTGTGTGCATTATCAACAGTAGGTGCGTCTTTAGGAATCGCCATAGTGTCAAACCATACAGGTGCACCACCTTGAGGAATGAAATAATCAATCTCAAAGTCTTTCTTCGCTTCTTTCGCACGGTCTGCCGCAATCATCACGTCACCGCTAAAGCCATACACCATGCACAAATCGCCTGAGGCTAATTCATCAATATAGCCTGAAGAGCTAAATTGGCGGATATAAGGACGGATAGTTTTTAAGAGTTCTAAACCGGCACGGTAATCATCAGGGTTCGTGCTATTTGGGTCTTTACCTAAGTAGTGTAGAACCGCTGGAAAGACTTGTGCGGCTTCGTCCAACATAGAGATGCCGCATGATTGCAATTTCTGCGCATTCTCAGGTTTGAATAGAACATCCCAGCTACCTAGCTCAACACCTTCACCTAAAGCTGCTTTAGCCTTAGTGACGTTAAAGCCTAAACCGTTAGTACCGTAACCCCAAGGGATTAAGTACTCATTACCTGGGTCAACTTGTGCTACGACTTCCATAATCGCGGGATCTAAATTAGACCAGTTAGGAATCTTGGATTTGTCTAGCTTCTGAAATAGGCCACCCTCGATTTGACGAGCTGCATAGTGAGTAGACGGTACAACAATGTCGTAACCCGAATTACCCGTTAGCAGTTTGGCTTGTAAAATATCGTTCGTGTCGTAGGTATCGTAACGCGCTTTAATGCCCGTGGCTTTTTCAAAACCAGGAATTGTATCAGGCGCTGTGTACTCTGCCCAGTTATACACGTTAACGACCTTATCTTGTGCCCAAGCACTTGATAAAGACACCGCCATAACTGTCGCTGCCATAGCGAACTTACCCAACAAAGTAGATTTCATTGTGCTGCCCCCATAGTGAAGCTGTGTTTAAAGCCATAATGATAAGGCTTTTTTAAAATCTTGCAGGCTTTTTCGTTAAATTTTTTGATATTTTTCGTTAATCTGTGACCAAAATGCCAAACCCTGCTCACCGCAGGTCTTAATTAAGTGGCGCTGCAAGCGTTGTAGATTATCTTCGCGCCAATTTATGACAGATTCTTGACGACCGCCCTTGTCTTTCTTACACTTAGCTTTGCGTTCGGACTTACTTAAGGATTTATTGTCAACCTTACTGTCACCTTGATTATCACTATTAGCTTGTTGCTTATTCGACTTGGCTTCCTGTGCTAATTCCTCAGAATCATGTACGCGCTTCTCTTTAGAACGATAGCGCGATTTATCGAAATCCAATAACCAGACTTTAATCTGATCATCGACCATAATATTGAAGGCATTCAAATCGGCATGCCATACGCCAAAATCGTGCATGGCGGCGATCGCTTTAGCCACCCGCCCTGCTAATTTCGTGAGCAGTTTATCATCATCTAAAGACTGCTGTAGAACAGCAACCAAGGGCTGACTATTCGGTATGGTCTGGGTAAGAATAGCCGCCTTGTAAAAGCCTAAGCTCTGCTTATAGTAAGCGGCTAAGGGTCTAGGCACAGGCAGGCCTGCGTTATACATCTGTTGCAAGAGGCGTAATTCCATCCATGAGCGGGTCTGCTCTGCCCCACCCCAGACATAGTGACTACGACTAAGCTTGGCTACCATACCGCCGCGACGATATTGCCGTAATACCGCGTGCAAGATTGGTAAGGTTTGGTCCTCACACTTCTTATTGGAAGTGCTTGTAGCAACTGCATTCATCTCTTTCGTAGCAGCTACCCCTCCTGCATCAGCGTCTTTAGCAAGCGCAGTGGTATCAATAAACCAAGCCGCATTGCGCCCGCCCTGACTCACAGGGCGTACATATTCCGCGTAAAAATCGGGTTTAAACCAAGCCGATGATATCTGTGCCGCAAACTCTGGCTGACACAATATCGTCTCCTTGATTAACAAACCATCGGTATCTATGCCTTGATTGATACTGGAAATTTTCATAAGCGTTGTTTAGCGCTCCTCCGTCGTGTGCAGGTAGTTCTCATTCATGTGTTTTATCTTTCATATAGCGTATTATAATCCGCGACTCATTCAGTCTTTACCGTTTCGAGTTAAATTGCTAAGACTAAAAAATCAGTCTGCGCAATTTTGTATGCAATATGTAGTTGCATTAATTTTCGTGGCCTCACCCTTAAAGCACTGCAAGCACTATCAATCTTCGCGGTTTCGCATCCAATCCGCAATCCCATAAAAAGCTGCTAGCATCTTCTCATAAATCGGCTCTGGAATCGCCTGGTCTTGCATGGCTTGGGCCATACATTGCAACCACTGATCACGCTCTAAAGTACCAATCGAGAATGGCATATGACGTTGACGCAAGCGTGGGTGGCCAAAGCGCTCGATATACAGCTCTGGCCCACCCATCCAACCACTTAAAAACAAGAATAATTTCATGCGTGCGGGCTCAAGGCTCGCACCATGCGTATCACGCAGCTCCTTAAAGCCTGGTTCAATATCCATCAGATCATAGAAGCGCTCGACCAAGTCACGCACCGCTTGTTCACCACCAATCTGTTGATAAAAAGTCTGCACTTCTTCTAATGAAGGCATCTCAATTCTTGCCGTTACCATCTACTTATTCCTTCAAACTACTATTTTCTATAATTCCGATGACTTAATCCCGCTCTCTACTAGAGCGATACTTCACGTACATAATTTCCTTATACGACTATGTCCTACCCTTACTCTTGAGTAGGACGTAAAATCTGCAACCCTTAGCATTTATATTGACGACCCGTTTTTACTCTTGCGCATTGCGTAAGACCTGCAGCGGTGGGGTTAACTTCACGCGGCGCAAGGCTAAGTGCCCACCAATCATGGCAATCACGATACCCGAGGTAATGGATAAAAGCCAGAGCCAAATATTCACGTGCAGTGGTAAATCTAAAACCTGGGTCGCCACCAAACCTGCAATTAGGCTCGTTCCAATCGCTGCAAGCACCCCTGAAAGCAATCCAATTAAGAACAATTCCAGATGCTGTGCCCAGTCTAATTGACGTGCGGTAGCACCAAGCGCGCGCATAATTGCCGCCTCACGAATGCGCTCATCATAGGTCGAGACAAAGGCCGCAATCAAGACCATAATCTGTGCGAGTAAGGTGAAGCTGAATAAGCTTTGTACCGATAGGCTAACTTGCTGCAATATAGACTCTAATTGGCTTAAGACCGCGGAGACATCAATCACTGTGATATTGGGCCACTGCTCGACAATTTCGGCAATCAACTCACCCTGCCCTGGTGGCAAATAAAAGGAGGTGATCCAGGTTGCTGGTTGCTCGCGTAAGGTATCTGGACTCATAATCGCGAAGAAATTCACTTGCATCGAATCCCATTTCACTTCGCGAATACTGCTAATTTTCACATTGACCACTTGGCCGGCAATATCAAAACTTAGCTCGTCCCCTAGGCCCACGCCAAAATCAGCCGCAATGCCTTTTTCAAAAGACACTTCAGCGTGTTCTGGGTTCAACCATGAGCCTTGCACCAATTGATTATTCGCTGGTAGCGTATCGCTGTACGATAGATTAAATTCACGCGTAATAAGATTTTTCGTACGCTCATCTTCAAAGT
>CAZIKJ010000146.1:0-2970 GCA_964539685.1 uncultured Pelistega sp. | reverse complement strand
CGATTGCATAGGGATCTTCTCGCCAGGGGTATACACCGTAGACATGCGTTGGCGCGCTGCCTTAACTAAGTCCGTATCGCGTTCAACCACAAGAGCGGGGCAGGCAATATGGATGCCAATAATATATTCATGCTCACTAATCGCTTGTATGCTGAAGGCATCATCAATTTCAGTGGTGCTGATATCATCAATGGAGTAGGCTTCAACGGGTGCGGTTTCGAGTTCTTCATGCTCAGGAACCGGTATTTCAGGAGCCACAGTACCTTTAGGGAAGTGCTGAGATAAAAAGGCATAGCGATGTAAGGCTAACTCATGCGGAAATATTTTAAGTGTTAAGAGTAGCTCGGCAACATTCTTGCCCGTCGCTTCCATGGCTTTCTCAAATGCCTTCCAGGCCATGGTGTTCTTATCAGGACGCCCTAAGAAACTCGGTAACTGAGCTGCAATCTCTTCAGGCGCAACGCCGGCCACCATACTGTCGGTCCAGGCTTGCTGTTGCTCGGCTTGCTTTTGTTTTTTCTCTAAAGCAGCTAGGGCGGCATTAAGAATCTCTTCTGGCGCGGCACGATAATTGCCCTTACCCTTGCGGTGAAAGTACACTGGATTTTCGTGCAGGCGTAATAAGAGAGCCATCTTGTTCAGACTACTTGGTTTTTCACCGAAGTATTCAATAGCCAGTTGCTCGACCGAGAAATCCTCATTCGGGCAGATTTCCCAAAGAAACTGCACATCAATGTCTTGTGCAATCACTTGGGCTTCTTGCACCATGCCTTCAGGCTCACGATCATTGAAGGTGAATAAGACATTATTACGCTTGATCTTGCTCCGCTTACCACTCGCTGATTCGACCTGTAGCGTAGTATCCGCTTCAGTGAGGATTTTTTCAGCCTTAAACTGACTGTTTTCTTCAAATACAACAAACATCAAGCAGCTTTCCCAGGGTTAAAAATAAATTCAAGTATTGCGGGCGTCATCGTTCTTGTGGGAAACATCAGGCAGTGCTCCCTGGATTAAAAATAAACTCAAATACTTCAGGTAGGTAAGTTTCGATAGCGGCGAACGCATGGTCTTGCTCATCAACGATGATGTGCTGAGCGCCTGGATAGCGTGCTTGCATCTCTTGCCAGTCCAGCACCTCATCACGTTTGCCAGCAAGCAATAAGTATCGCTCGGGCTTACTGAGTTGCGGGATAAAGAGTTCTGCCAATTGCTTGACATGTTCCGCCTTAAAGTGAAACGGCTCATCCGAGTAGAAATTGGTACGCACATCTAATTGAGTAGACAAATCACGGGCCGCATAAATACTCGGATTAATCAGTACCGCACGGCAGTCCAGTACTTGTGCTAAGTACGTTGCGTAGTATCCACCGAGTGATGAACCCATAATGCAGAGTTCACCTTGGGCTTGCTTCGCTAGGTCAAGACACAGTGCAATCGCATCACGTGGCGCTACGGGTAATTGTGGCGCAACCAATAAGTCCGCTTGACCGCGCGCTTCTAGAGCACGGGCAACAAGTTGTGCCTTGGCAGATTGTGGGCTAGAACGAAAACCGTGCAGATACAGAATCATGAGCTTTGCTTTAAAGAATCAAGAAGTTTGCCATGTAGGCCACCGAAACTACCATTACTCATAATGAGGACATGATCGCCTGGCTGAGCGACTTGGCAGATACGCTCGCGTAAGGCCTCCAAGTCGTGGAAGGTTTGCACCTTGGCGGCATCCTCACCGAAGATATCCTCAGGCACCCAACCCAGCGCATGCTTGCCATGGGTTTCACCAAAGCAAAAGGCTAAGTCAGCTTCTTTCAGCGCCTCTGGTAAGCGCGCTGCCATAGTGCCGAGCTTCATGGTGTTCGAGCGTGGCTCAAGTACGGCAATAATGCGTGCATTACCGACTTGCTTACGTAGACCATCTAAGGTGGTGGCAATCGCCGTCGGGTGGTGGGCAAAGTCGTCGTAGACACGGATTTGATTGATTTCACCACGTAATTCCATGCGACGACGGATACCTTGGAAAAGTGCTAAGGCGGCAATCGCACGAGCAGGCTCTAAACCAATCGCATGTGCTGCAGCGATGGCTGCCAAGGCATTATTAATATTATGTGTACCTGTGAGTGACCAGTTAACTTGGCCCACTGATTCACCTTGGTAGAGCACTTCAAATACTTGGCCACTCTCATCACGTGCTCCGCATTGCCAATTACCGTCAGGACCGAAACTACGGTGTTGTGACCATAAACCACGCGCCAATACACGCTTAAGCGCTTCATCATGGGCTGGCGCAATCACCGTACCGCTTTGAGGAATGACACGCACCATATGATGAAACTGTGTCTCAATAGCTTGTAAATCAGGGAAGATGTCAGCGTGATCATATTCCAAATTATTCAGGACTGCCGTACGTGCATGGTAGTGGACAAACTTAGAGCGCTTATCAAAGAAGGCCGTATCATACTCATCCGCCTCAATCACAAAGAATTTTTGTTCTGGGTCAAAGCGAGCTGATACTTTAAGATCAGTGGCAATACCACCAATTAAGAAATTCGGCTGCCAACCAGCATGCTCAAGAATCCAAGCGAGCATAGAACTCGTTGATGTCTTCCCATGCGTGCCCGCAACGGCTAATACATGCTGTTGACGCAAGACATGATCCCCCAACCATTGGGGACCCGAAGTATACGGCAAGCCTTGCTCTAAGATGGCTTCCATCAAGGGATTGCCACGTGTAACGACGTTACCAATAATGTATAAATCAGGCTGGAGTTCAGTCTGCTCGGCACCAAAGCCTTCGATAAACTCAATACCTTGCTCTTCTAGCTGTGTACTCATTGGAGGGTAAACTCCAGCATCGCAACCAGTGACTTTATGGCCCGCCGAGCGAGCGATTAGGGCGAGTCCACCCATAAAGGTGCCGCCAATTCCTAGAATATGAATGTGCATAAATTTCTCCTGGCGCTATTTTAAGCGTAA
>CAZIKJ010000145.1:0-4634 GCA_964539685.1 uncultured Pelistega sp. | reverse complement strand
GCATTAATGCCATCACCGATGCATTAGGTTGGCGTTCATTTGAGATTAGTCCGTTTTTTGCGGGTGTCTTTACCTTATCGTTTATATTTGGTGCCTATTTTACCGAGACATTCCGTGGCGCCATTTTGGCCGTTCCGTATGGGCAGATTGAGGCGGCGTACGCCTATGGGCTGAGTCCTTTCCAAGTGTTGTCGCGGGTGACCTTTCCACTCATGATGCGCTATGCTTTACCAGGGGTGCGCAATAACTGGCTAGTACTCACTAAGGCAACCGCTTTAGTGTCGATTATTGGCTTGGATGATATGACGCGTGTCGCCCAGCAAGCCGGTAGCTCAACGCATTATTCCTTTGCCTTTAATATGGTGTCGGCCTGTTTATATTTGTTGATTACCTTTGTGTCACTGAAGGTGTTTGTCTATCTTGATAAGCGTTATCAACGTGGCGTACGTCAAGGGGTGGCTCATGAGTGAGACAATGGACTTATTCTGGCTAGCGCTACAGGACTGTATTGCGGCGCTACCGATCACGATTTTCTTAACCTTGGTATCGGTTTTATTAGGCCTATGTATGGCGATTCCGTTAGCCGTGATTTCGCAGCGTGAGAAGACGCTAGGTGCACGCCTGACCAATGGCTTCGTATATTTCTTCACGGGTACGCCTTTATTAGTTCAACTGTATATTTTCTATTTTGGTATCCCCAGTCTGCCCGCGGTGAGTAATTTAATGCAGACACCAGGTTGGGAATTTCTGAAAGAGGGTTATATCTGGGTATTAACTGCTTTAACCTTAAATACGGCAGCGTATTCTACGGTGATTTTTTCTGGGGCTATTCGCAATACCGAACGTGGTGAGATTGAAGCTGCTTTGGCTTATGGGATGACTAAAGCACAAGCGATGCGTCGTGTCATATTGCCCTCTAGCTTGCGTCGCGCCTTGCCCGCTTATAGTAATGAAGTGATTATGACCATGCATTCCACGGCCTTAGCTTCAACGGTAACGATTGTTGAAATTACGGGGGCTGCAAGTTACTTTAATAGTACGTATTATGAGCCGTTTATTGCTTATTCGGCCGCGGCGGTATTGTATTTAATTTTGAACACCTTGCTGGTGTTGGCGTTCAGAAAGGTTGAGAAACGTTATCTTGTTCATTTAAAAAGTCGCCTAGGCTCGGCTTAAATCAAGGGTTATTTGTATGCGTAAAGAACTGATACCAATTGAATTTATGACTCCCGGTAGTGAGGCCTATCTGAGTGCCTTACATTTTGGAGACGAAGCAGCACCTAAGGTATATATCCAGGCGAGTCTACATGCGGATGAACTGCCAGGTTCCTTGGCGAGTTATTATTTACATCAACGTTTGCTGGAGCTAGAGCAGCAAGGGCGCTTGCGGGCGCATATTGTTTTGGTGCCTTTTTGCAATCCCTTGGGGCTAACCCAGTCGGTGAGTTACGCACATATTGGGCGTTTTCACCTAAGCACAGGACAGAATTTTAATCGTCTTTTTACGGTGCCACTGAAGCAGGCTGTGTTAGCTGAGTTGCAGCAGGATGCTATTAGCTTAGGTGCCGATGCGCAAGAGAATACGCGAGTTTTGCGTGCGCTCATGACGAAAGTCCTGCAGAGCATGAGTCCGAGTAGCAATGTGCATTCGCTACACTTAAATCTTCTACGCTTATCGCATGATGCTGATATTGTGCTAGATTTACATTGTGATAATGACTCGGTGATGCATCTGTATACTTTGCCGTCTACTTGGGGCTTTTTTGAGCCCTTGGCACGTCACTTAGGCAGTCAGTGTCAGATGGTATCAGAGGACTCAAGTGCGAGTTCTTTCGATGAAATCTTGTCAACGATTTGGTTGGATTTACAGAAAGCTTACCCTGATGCGGCGATAGAGCAGGGGCTATATAGTTCTACTGTTGAACTACGTGGTGAGTATGACTTAAGTCATGATTATGCACAGGCGGATACCGACGGAATTTTACAATTCTTGCATGGCCACGGTTATATTGCTTTAGATGAGAGCCAGGTAAAAGTGGCCCCAGCCCTGATTAATCCACCGCACCCGCTCGAAGGACTGTGCTATGTTCCAGCGCCTATATCTGGCATCGTGGTCTATCATGTGAAACCAGGGCAGTGGGTTGAAGAAGGGCAGCACGTTGCTGATGTGGTGGATCCGATTCGCTTACGCTGCGAGCAGGTTTTTGCGCCGCATCGTGGCTTTGTATTTGCCACGAGTGGTACACGCTTAGCGATTGGTGAACGTAAATTAATGAGTATTTCTTGTCCTGAGGATATTGGTCATATTGGTCTATCGCCCTGAGCAAGCGTCAGGTGCAGGGGGCTGGCGCACGTGCTTAAGTGCTGCTCGTACCATACGTAGTGTACTCACCCAACCGCACGCACTGCACGTAGTGCACCCACCAAAGTCGCACGCACTGTGCTGGCCAGCGCAGCACTCTTATCTTGGTCATCGCTCGTCGAAACCATGATCAGATTAGGTGCCTGCGCAGCACTACTGCGGTTTACCGACTTATTCTTCTAGCAACCAGTGTTGTAGCGCGATGAGTGTTTTGGCATCGACAATGCGCTGCTCACGAATAGCTTGTTTAGCTTCTGCCTTACTGAGCATAACAGTCTGCACGAATTCATCAGCATCCGCTTGAGCTGTGCTATTCATATTCAGGCCGTGGGCGCGGTATAGATACATATACTCATCACAAAACCCAGGGGCGGTATAAAAGCCTTGGATTAATTCCATACCTCTAGCAGTGTAAGGTGTTTCTTCAGACAGCTCACGAAAGGCACATTGTTCCGGTTGCTCGCCTTGTACATCGAGCTTTCCAGCGGGGACTTCCAAGACTTCTTTGCCACAAGGATGGCGATATTGATTGACGAGAATGACCTGATCTTCAGGTGTGGTTGCCAGAATGCATACAGCGCCTGGATGGCGCACGACTTCACGTGTTGCGCTCTGACCATTAGGTAGTGTGACCGTATCAATCAGCACGGTCACGATATTGCCAACAAAAATCGTTTTAGAGTCAGAAAGTTTTTCCGTTAAGTTGAGGATTTCAGTCATTGCCTTGTTCCTGTGCTTGGGGTTAAAGGGAGGGACTTTTTTACAGCCATAGGTCCCGTTGTCAATAGTCTACAGTAATGGGTTTACAGCGATATGTCGACATCCATCTTAGGGCAGTGCGATATCTTACAGCAATGGTGCGCTCAAACGAGCCAAAGACTCAATCATGCGTTGACCAAAATTAGGGGAGTGATGTTGAATACGCTGCGATGATTCCAATGCTTGTAGGAACTCTTGGTGTTGCGCTTTATTGGCTTCTTTGTCATAGCATAAGACGAGCAATTCAAAATTGATATGGAAGCTGCGATTATCAAAGTTAGCACTACCAATAAACGATAGATGATCATCAATCACAATGGTTTTGGTATGTAGCATGCGTGGACCGTACTCGTAGATTTTAACACCCGCCTCAATCAGCTCGTGATACCAGGAGCGTGCCGCCCATGTCACCATAATATTATCACTACGTTGTGGCACGAGTATGCGCACATCAAGTCCCTTAAGAGCAGCTGAAGTTAAGGCCATCAGGGCAGAATCATCTGGAACAAAATAGGGCGTCGTCAAGTAGATGCGGTCTTGGGCGCGATGCATGGCTGAGACAATTAAGCGTAGAATCGGTGCATAGTCGGTATCTGGCCCAGAAGGAATGATTTGTACACGATACGGGTTTTTATTGACGAGCGTATACGCATCTGGATCGCTGACCTTAATACTTTCTTTACGTTTGTAATTTTCGCGGGTGACTTTAAAGAGCGTCGCGTCAGTGCTGGAGTAGTGCCAGTCCTCAATAAAAATAGATTCTAACCAGGTTACTGCGGGGCCGCTGAGTTTAATGTGGACATCATGAAAAGCGTTCGGGTCACGGCGCAAGTCCTGTGTGTCGGTGATATTCACACCGCCAGTGAAAGCTATATCGCCATCACAAATCACCAATTTACGGTGATTGCGGAAATTGATAAGTGAAAAAAGGCGGCGCCATGTGAGGTTATGAAAGTAGCTAAGGTGGCCACCGGCTTTGACAAATGGGCGCATAAAGCCACGCGTTAAGCGCCATGAGCCAACGGTATCGACAAGTAAGTAAACGGCGACACCTTGTTTGACTTTCTCCGTCAGGAGATCGCGAAGAACTTTGCCTGTTTCGTCGTTATCAAAAATATAATATTCTAAGAGAATGTAGTCTTGGCTATCACGAATAGCTTGAAATAAGGCTTCATACGTTGCTTGCCCCCCAGAGTAGAGCTCATAGTCCAAGCTATAGGACATGGGAATATTCGTTGTGTTTTGGCTCAGTTGAGTGAGCGATAGATACTTTTCAGCAATGGGTTGCTCATATAAGTCGCTGCCCCATAAGCCTTGGAGTTTTTCGAGCATAATTCGACTGCGGCGACGATTGAGTTTTTGTCGGCTGATCTTTTTGGGGCCGAAAACATAATAGATAAAAAATCCTAAGATAGGAATAAAACTCAGAGAGAGAATCCAAGCAAGAGTGGAGCCAGGGCTACGCTTTTGTAAAAGAATCCACACACCAATCGAGATGATGTAAATCCACCAT
>CAZIKJ010000144.1:0-6920 GCA_964539685.1 uncultured Pelistega sp. | reverse complement strand
GGGTTTTTCTTGTCCCACATGAAGCACAATTTTTGCAAGCGTCTATACGGCAGCAACTAGCGAAGTCAGCATGGCTTGAACAAAGTAATCTGGGCTTAGCTTTAAATCAGTGGCATAAGGATGAGCAAGTGATTCATTACTACGTTGATACAGTTGAACATAATACAACTTTATATTTAAGTTATTCAAGTCCTGTTAGGGGAGATTTATGAGAGTTAGCTTTAAGCGTAAAACTATCGTGTTGTTAAGTATGGCCGTAGTTGCGGGTGTATTTGCCGCTTGGTCTGCTAAGCAATATATCCAAGATAGAATTGCCTTGATCGAAGAGGGGGCTAAGGTCACTACAGTGCAAAGGATTGTTGCGGCTTATGATTTACCTATAGGGACAAAAATTGAGGCGGTTCACGTCGCTGTACGTGATATTCCTCTTGACTGGGTGGTGAGTGGTAGCTTAAAACCAGAAGAATTCATTCATATCGAAGGCCAGCAGGTGAGCAGTGCTTTAAAGCGCGGTGATCCGATCTTATGGGCGAATACAGCAAGTGTAGGTAAGAAGCCCTTTTCTGACAAGATTAGTTTAGGACGTCGTGCTGTCACTATCCCTGTAGATAGTATCAACTCTGTATCTGGTATGTTGGTGCCAGGAGATTTAATTGATCTCTATGTCTCTTTTGAATATCGGAATCGTCAAATTACCGCACCACTTTTACAAGGCGTACTGATAATGGCCACTGGCCGCCAAAGCCATGAAGCGAGTTCGGGCGATATGGGCTCTTACTCAACCGTAACTTTAGATACAGCACCTGAAGAGGCCGCTAAATTAGTCGCCGCTCGGCAGTCTGGTACCTTAACGGCATTTTTACGTAATCCAGAGGACAAAAAGGCTACTCAAAAAGCCGTGCGAGGTGATTTGGCAACCATTATTGGGATTGCGAATCCACCGCCACAGATTAAGCGTAAGCCTGCAGTGATTTATGGCGATCAAGGTAATAGCAAACTGCCTAACCTAGCTATTAATCAAGAACGAGCGACTCCGACACAAGAACATGGCCCTGGGATTTTTGAAGTGCCAGGACAAGAAGACATTGTTAGCGCCTGGATTAATAGTTTACCGAATCAAGCACCCGATGAACTTGTCAATACGATGACAGCAGAGGCAGTGTTGGCTTTGCCTACACAAGCTAATTAGCGACAGGGTGTAGAACGTGCGTGAGGTAGATGATTGTATCCACAGCGCAAATTACCGAGCTGTGAAGAATTACCACGTTAAAAATTTCATGTTGAAAAATTAATTATTTAGGAATCTCACTATGTACATAAAGTTGCAATCTTTCATGATGTTTTTCATCTTGTTTATGTCCGTTAATACGGCTTGGGCGCAATCGTCTATAAATTTGCAAATTGGTGATATTAAAGTTTTACCGATTGATGGTATAGCACGTGTTGCCGTGGGTGATAGTAAGGTTGTGAATGCGATGACCGATGATGATAAAGAAGTAATTGTATTTGCTCGTGCACAAGGACAAACAACACTTGAAGTATGGGATGTACGTGGTGAGCGGAAAAGTTTTGTGATTATGGTGCGTTCTGCTACTGAGCGCCAGCTACAAGAGGATATCCGTCGAATGTTATCACGAATTCCTAATGTTAAAGCCGCAATTGTAGGCGAAAAAGTGATTGTAGAGGGAGATCGCCTCACCGATGCAGATCGTGAGCGTGTGAGTAAATTACTGGCGCATTATCCGCAAATAGTCGATATGACCAGTCAAGTGGGTTGGGATGAGATGGTCATGTTAGATGTACAGATTCTTGAGCTGCCACGTAACTTTATTAGTGAAGTGGGTGTTAAGTGGTCTGGTGTATCACAAGGTGGATTTAATTTAGGACTGGCGTACGATGGGGCTTCTGGTGGTATTGCCCAACGACCTGGAGAGACGGTTGTTGGTGCTGCTCTTAATCGTAATTTAATGGGTTATGCAGGTGTTAATGCCTTGCTTTCATCGTCCGTTCAGGCCATGGCTAATGAAGGAAGTGCTGTGGTTTTAGCGCAGCCACAGCTGATGGCGCGCAGCGGAGCAACGGCGGAGTTTCTGGCAGGTGGTGAGGTACCGTATTCAGTCGTCGATGCGAATGGTAATGCACAAACCGTCTTTAAACCATATGGCGTAAGTCTATGGATTACGCCAAGAATTGAGAAAAACGGCACAATTCGCTCCAAGATTAATGTTGAAGTAAGTTCTGTTGATAATTCCATGAGCTTGGCGGGAGGTCCTGCCTTAAAAACACGTCGCACCTCAACTGAGTTTAATGTGCGTTCAGGTGAGACTTTAGTACTTTCTGGGTTTATTTCACGCGATCAGATGAACGGTATGGATAAATTGCCGGGCGCGGGAGATATGCCGATTATCGGTGAGTTATTTAAATCACGTAAATTCCAAAATAATGAAACTGAGCTAGTGATTTTTGTACGTCCCGTTGTTGTTAATACGGATAACCCGCAACTTCAAGCGCGTGTGAATCGCTCTAAAGCCATTATTGATAGTAGCTTTGAGCAAGGCCCGATTATTAATGTCGAAGTTCAAGACAATACACGATCAAGTCGATTAGCGGCGTCGGAAAGCTTGCCAAAGCAAGCTCCTATACAGCCATTACAAGTCAATCATCAAGTGAAGAATTGGGGTGAAAATCGGGCGGGCACTAAGCGTCATGAAGCTCCACAAGGAGGCTCTGTAGAGCGGCCACAATACACGACCGAACTGACAACGAGTGGGGTGCGTAGCTCAGCCTGGAATCCTGTCTTGCGTTATAACAGTACACCGATTCAATTCAATTAACATGAAGTTTGAATATGTGTAGTGTGTGTATCTTTATGGCAGACAAACGCTTGGCTGTACGCCATTGTCTAGCGCTAAGCTGAGCAACTGTTAAGCGCATGAATAATAATCGATGAGGTCAATAGGATAAATATGATTCGTTTAGAACTACGCTATGAGGATGGTCAAATTCAGTATGAACATTACTCCTTGCCCTTAATATTAGGGCGTGATAAGGGCTGTGATCTTGTAATACGCTCATGGCGTGTTGCTAAACAGCATGCACAATTTATAGCTAAAGAAAGAGGTGTATTTTTAGAGGATTTAGGTGCTTTAAGTGGCACTTTGCTGAATGGTAAAAGGATATTTACTTATGGTCCTTTGCAGATTGGTGACCAAATTATTATTGGGCCTTGCTTGATAACGATTAAGGCAATTACGCTGCAGTCTGATTTACCCTTAAACAGTAGTTTGAAACCTGAAATGAGTTCAAGTCATGCTTCTCAGCATATACAGACCCAGAAAAATCTTGTTTCATCAAACCTATCTCGACAGGATAGTTGGTCGCAGTCACATGATGAGCATATAGAAATGCATCCGAGTAGAGAACGTCAGCAGTTGGATGCTGCAGTTAGTGCACAAACTAGTCAGATATTCTTTGAGCAGGAGGAAGGGCCTTCAACACACCTGACGACATCACTTGCCTCGCCAAATAATCAAGTTCAATCCATGGAGCTCCTAGAGATAAATGCGCCATCAACTGCCATTGAGACCACAGTAAATACGCGAGCAAAGGAATTTATGGCTTTAGAGATTTATCATCGCCAACGCCTTCATAGTGGGCTCTTAGAAGCCTTAGATCTGCGTCGGATTAATGTGGCGGCGATGAGTGATGAGGTATTACATGCAGAGGTCGCTGCTATTTTGGAGCGCTTGGTGCAAAGCGATACGGAAATTAGCCACGAGCTTAATCGTGAACGCTTAAAACAAGCCGTATTACATGAAGCAGTAGGTTTGGGGCCGCTTGAGGTTTTACTAAAGGATCCAAGCATCAGTGAAATCATGGTGAATCGCTTTGATGAAATTTATATAGAAAAATCAGGTCGATTAAGCCGCAGTGAAGCAATATTTAGCAGTGAAAAGGCCGTATTAGGTGTGATTGATCGGATTGTCGCACCATTAGGGCGACGTATTGATGAAGGTTCACCGATGGTGGATGCGCGTCTTAAAGATGGTTCGCGTGTGAACGCCGTGATTCCACCGATCGCTTTGCGAGGTGCCTCAATCACTATTCGTAAGTTTGCTAGTCAACGGCCACAATTGCATGACTTAATTGAGTTGGCTTCTTTAGATAAACATATGGCGCAATTTTTATCGATGTGCGTAGAAAATCGTATGAATATGATTGTTTCTGGTGGTACCGGATCGGGTAAAACAACTTTATTAAATATCCTATCGAATTGTATTCCTGAGCGTGAACGTATCGTCACGATTGAAGATGCGGCAGAGTTGCGATTGAATCATGAGCATTTAGTGAGTCTGGAAGCACGTCCTGAAAATTTAGAAGGCAAGGGGCTAGTGCAAATTCGTGATTTGGTCCGTAATGCTTTGCGTATGCGACCTGATCGTATTGTGGTGGGCGAGTGTCGGGGGGCTGAAGCCTTTGATATGCTGAGTGCCATGAATACGGGGCATGAGGGTTCTCTTACCACACTACACGCAAATTCAGCACGTGATGCTTTAGCGCGTTTAGAGACGATGATCTTAATGGCGGGTATGGATTTGCCCTTGATGGCTATCCGCGAGCATATTGCTTCAAGCATTGACTTTATTGTTCAACAAACCCGTCTGTCGAATGGGCGTCGAGTGATATCTTCAATTGTTGAAGTCGATGGTTTAGAGAGCGGTGTGATTAAGATTCAAGAAATTTATCGCTATGACCGCACCGCTTCAGGTGCCTTTGCGGGAACAGGGATTATGCCCAATCGCTTTGAGCGCTTACGACAAGAGGGCTTGACGATTGATAGTGAGATGTTTACGCAATATACACGAGTTGAAAGGGCAGGCTCACAACTCAATTAAGCAATTCTTCGTAAAGAGGTATGACGATGGTATGGATCGCCTTATTGTTTGCGATTATTAGTTTAACTGTGTGCTTCTATTTCGCTCTACAGGGTTTTAATAAAGCATTGCGCCTTTATGAAGAGCAGTTTAAAGGAATGGCGCAACGCAATTTAAAAGAAGTGTTTTTATTCATTGACCCCGTACAAGTTTGGACTGCAGCCTTTTTACTCTGCATTTTTTGTATGGCGATTAGCTGGATATTTACGCAGTCTTGGTATTTATCTATAGCAATTGGCTTATTGTTTTTTTCTTTGCCCGCCTATGCTATTAAGCGCTTTAAGCAATATCGACTACAGCTTTTTGATAAACAATTACCGGATATGCTCTTGGCCTTATCCAGTGCTTTACGCTCAGGCTCAGGGGTGCAAAATGCTTTACGCTTATTTGCCGAGGACTCACCAGCACCTTTATCTCAAGAGCTTGGTTTGTTGGTGCGTGAACAGCGCTTAGGTTTAAGTTTTGAGCAGGCATTAGACAATCTATGTACTCGTATGCCATCCGAATCGACGCAGTTAATGGTTTCCTCACTAAAAATAGCCCAACAAACAGGTGGTAATTTGGCAAATGCGCTAGAGCGAATAGCCGCGACATTACGTTCTAGTTTACAAATTCAAGGAAGAATTAAAGCCTTAACAAGCCAAGGCAAGATGCAGGCATGGGTTATGAGTTTACTGCCAGTATTTTTATTATTTGTGTTGAATTACTTGGATCCCGAGGCTATGCATTATTTATGGAATAGTTGGTTGGGTTGGTCTGTCTTGGGCTTGATTTTATTACTTGAAGGCTTAGGCATGTGGATGATACGCAAGATTGTGGCCATTGATGTGTGAGTAAAGATTATGTTATTTATCTTGAGTTTATTAGCGGCAGGACTCTGCTTATGTATTGTGATGTATTTGCTCTTAAGTCCGAGTCTGGAGAGTTCAGATGGCCAAGATAGGCAAACATTTCGTTCTCCAAGCCTACGTTTAATTCTACCCTGGGTAAGCAGCTTAAGCAGCTTGCTAAGTCCTTTCTTAACCTGGAAGTATCAACTTAAATTAAAGCAAGAGATATTAGAAGCTGGTCTGACTGGGCAGTTAACACCTCAACATATTGCTGGTTTTCAAGGCTTTGCTGCCATATTATCTGGACTTATTGCTTTATGGTTATTCCAGTGGGTCTTGGCGTTGTCTTGGCCGATGACTTGCGTAATGACGCTAGTTTTAGCGAGCTTAGGTGTGCATTGGCCTATAGCAGTTTTACGTAGTAAGGCCCGCTTAAGAAAGCGTAGTATATTAAAAGCATTCCCCTTTGTTCTCGATATGACAACGCTCTGTGTTGAGTCTGGGATGAATTTGCATGGTGCTTTACTACAAACCACACAATCCATTCCTGAAAACCCTCTGCGACAGGAATTACAGTATGCCTTATCGGAAATGCGTACAGGTCTTGCGCGGGCGGATGCTTTACGCGAAATGGCACATCGAATTGCTTTGCCAGAAATTAAGCAGTGGGTGGCGTCAATCAATCAAACTGAAAGCCTTGGCATGGGTTTAGGGCCAATGTTACGTGCCCAGGCAGACCAGCGGCGAAGTGAGCGTTTTCTACGCGCAGAGAAATTGGCCTTAGAAGCACCTGTAAAAATGCTGCTGCCTTTAGTGGTTTGTATCTTCCCCTGTACCTTTATTGTGCTGGCTTTTCCAATTGGTATGAAGCTATTAAATTCCGGCTTATAGATTGAGATGACAAGAGCGACTCTGTATATCAATAACGAACAGCTTTTTGTTCGGCCCTATAAGCGGTTTTGGCAACGGTTTATCGGCTTAATGGGGCGTAAAACACTACCTAGTAATCAAGGGATTGTATTGAGTCCTTGTCAAGACGTACATAGTTTTTTTATGCGCTTCTCGCTCTGTGTATTGCACTGTGATAAAGAAGGGCGTTTATTAAAATATGTTCCTTGTCTTAAGCCTTGGTCATGGAGTTTATGCCCCGATTCTC
>CAZIKJ010000143.1:0-3357 GCA_964539685.1 uncultured Pelistega sp. | reverse complement strand
ATTATAAATAGTGCTAAAGACAGTGCTGTTATTTTCTCTTCACCAGCCGTTTATTTCGAAAAAAACATTAAAAAACATGTAAAAACAAGGACTTGAATAAGCACATCTCGTGATAGCTGTTGTAATTCTTGGGTATATCTTACTGAGGCGGCCTGTTGCCAGGGGAATCTGAGTTGGCGCCATAAGCATAAGAGCCCAATTCCCATTAAGCTATACGCGACACCATCGGCTAGAGAGCCATAAAGCACCACAAACCAACTTAAACAGGCAAAGAGTATTAACGCCTGCTGGTAAATAACCGCTTTGCGTAGGCCTAGGCGCACGGCCACGGTAATTTTGCCATGTTGTGCATCACTCTCGATATCTCGCATATTATTAAGATTCAGCACAGCGACACTCCATAGACCCATTGCGAAACTGGCGAATAATATTGGATAGTGTGTTAAGGCTTTCAGCTCATCGACTTGCAACATAACGGCACCAAGCACAGCGACAAAGCCAAAAAAAATCAATACCGCCACATCGCCCAAGCTACGATAACCATAAGGCTTCGCTCCTATGGTATAGGCCAGCGCCGCAACCAAGGAGAGCGAGCCCAAAGCAATCCAAAAACTCCAATTAATCTGCCCATGCACATGCCACGTCACCCAAAGCAGACTTAAGCCACTCAAGATACTGAGCACACAACTCAAGAGCACTACCGCTAGCATGCTTCTCGGTGAGACTAAACCAGAGGAGGTAATCCGCACAGGCCCTTGGCGATCCTGCCCGTCTAACTGATTAATACCATCGCCATAATCATTCGCTAAGTTCGCCACTATCTGTAGCAGCATCGCCGTACTTAGGCTAAATAAGGCAGTCCAGAAATTAAATGTGCCAAGCGCCCACGCTAAAGCATTACCGACTATCATCCCGGCAACACTCAATGGCAGTGTACGTAAGCGTAGCGCATGAAGCCACATTTCTTGCTTGGAGCTAAAGGGGATAGACGTATAAGTCTGCGTAATACTAGGCATTGCTGATTCTCTTTAAAGGGCTGACACTTTTCTTTTTCTGCAGTGAGTATATAATTTTTAGTACTGATTAGGTTCTTTAAACTCGTCTCTTTCTTATTAGGAGCACTTATGGCGTATCTTTTAGCCGTCGATCAAGGCACCACGTCCAGCCGGGCCATTGTTTTTAATGCAAAAGGACAAATTGTCTCCTCAGCACAAAAACCGTTCGAGCTATATACACCACATGCTGGCTGGGTTGAACAAGACGCTTGGGATATCTGGAACACGCAAATTGCCTGTATCCAAGAGGCCATAGGCAGGGCTGGTTTATTAGCTAAAGACATTCAGGGCATCGGCATCACCAATCAACGCGAAACAACGGTACTATGGCATAGGAAAACGGGGCGCCCAATTGCTCCCGCGATTGTCTGGCAAGACCGTCGCACGGCTACTTGGTGTCAAGACTTGCAGGCACAAGGTCACGCCGATCGCATTCAATCCTTAACTGGACTCTTACTTGATCCCTATTTCAGTGCAGGCAAAATTGCTTGGCTCCTTGAACATGTAAAAGGTGCCCGTGAACTGGCCGAACAAGGTGACTTAGCTTTCGGCACGATTGACTCATGGCTGATTTGGCATCTCACCCATGGCTTACATGTTACCGATGTCAGCAATGCCTCACGCACGATGTTGATGGATTTGCAAACCTGCCAGTGGTCAGAAGAGTTATTAGCGCTGTTTAACATTCCGCAGAACCTTTTACCTAAAATCATTCCCTCTGCGCAAGAAATTGGCCATACCGCAGAAGGCTTATTAGGCGCACAAATTCCGATTTACTCTGCAATTGGTGACCAGCAATCCGCCCTCTTCGGTCACAACTGTCAGCATGCAGGTATGGCGAAGAATACCTATGGTACAGGCTGCTTTATGTTGATGAATACAGGCGAACAGCGTATCCAGAGCCAGCATAAACTCTTAAGCACGGTGGCTTGGCGGGCACAGAGTCAGAAAGTTCAATACGCACTTGAGGGTAGTGTCTTTATGGCCGGCGCCATTGTGCAATGGCTACGAGACAATTTAGGCATTATCCAGCAAAGCCATGAGATTGAAGCACTTGCTAATCAGGTGCCCGATACGGATGGGGTTATTTTAGTACCCGCCTTTACTGGCCTAGGTGCGCCCTATTGGCAAGCCGAAGCCCGCGCGCAAATTAGTGGCCTAACGCGTGGTAGTAATAAAGCACACCTTGCACGTGCAGCATTGGAAGCGATTGCCTTTCAGGTGGCGGATGTCTTAAGCGCTATGCAGCAAGATGCTCCGACGCCACTGACCGAGTTACGGGTTGACGGTGGCGCTAGCGCGAATAATTTGTTGATGCAATTTCAGGCCGATATCTTGGGCGTGCCCGTATTACGACCGACCATGACCGAAGTAACGGCCTTTGGTGCCGTAAAGATGGCTGGCTTGCAATGTGGTCTGTATTCTTCCAGTGATCTAGAGCAGATGTGGCAGCTTGATCAGCGTTTTGAACCACAAATGAGTCAAGATGCACGCGATAGCCGATTAGCACAATGGCGCCAGGCAGTACGCAAGACGTTTCCTGAATAGAATACTTATGTTGTGCTCAGCGCAGGCTGGTGATGGAAGAGCTCCGTGTTTAGACAAGAACAGCTTTACACAGAGACGCGCTAACGCGTGCTGAGTAATTGCTTCGTAGTTAGACAAGAACAGCTTTGCGCAGATTTGCACAGGCTATGCACCGCTTCAACACTAAGCGGTGCTTATGAATTTGTCTACTTAGGCACTCAGGCGTGGGTAGTCAATATACCCCTCGGCATGACCGCCATAAACACCCACTTGACTCATTTCATTAAGAGCAGCGTCTTGGGCGAAGCGCTCAGGCAAGTCAGGATTCGCTAAGAAGGTACGGCCAAAAGCGACCGCATCCAGTAAGCCATCAGCAATAAATTGACTGGCTTTCTCTGCTGTATAAGCACCTGCACCGATCAAGGTTTGCTTAAAGCGCGTACGTAAAGCTTGACGATACTCTAAGCTCAAGGGTACACCACCGGCCCAATCAGGCTCGGACACGTGTAAAAAGGCAATGCCACGCTGTTGAATCTGCTCAACCAGCCACAAGGTTTCTTCTTCATCGTAACCCATATCGACATTATTGAAGGTACCTAAGGGTGAGATACGAATACCAATATGGTCCTTGTCCCAAGCCGCTACACACGCGTCAATCACATCCAACATTAAGCGCGCGCGGTTTTCACGACTGCCACCATAAGCATCCGTACGATGATTTGTTGCCTTAGAGAAAAACTGGCCAAGCAAGTAGCCATGCGCACCATGGATGTCA
>CAZIKJ010000142.1:0-2243 GCA_964539685.1 uncultured Pelistega sp. | reverse complement strand
CTTATGGTTAGCGCCTAGCTGCTCCCTCTTACATTGTCCACAAAACTTGCAATTAGAAAGCAAATTAGATGGTGATTTAAAATCTTGGTTAGCGTTCGCCGAACAAAAATTGCAAGAAATTTCACTCTTAGTGAAGGGCTTAAACCAAGGCGAAGCCTCAATCTCTGCGCAACTGTGTGCCTCAGATATTGTCGCCGATGACCGTGCTACTAACCGCCAAATTCACCGACCTGCCGTACAACAACGCTTAGCACAGCTCGCCAGGAATGCCGACCAGCGCCATAGTCACTTTGCTGAGCGGATTGTGGCTCAACAAGCATGGCTAAAACTACCATTATTGCCAACCACAACGATTGGTTCATTTCCGCAAACCACAGATATTCGTCAAGCACGAGCTCAATTTAAAAAGGGACACATTAGTGAAGCTGAGTACCAAAGCTTGATGAAAAAAGAAATTTTCCATGCCGTACAGATACAAGAAGCCTTGGATATCGATATACCTGTGCACGGTGAAGCAGAACGCAATGATATGGTGGAGTACTTTGGTGAACAACTAGAAGGTTATGCTTTCACACAATTTGCTTGGGTCCAAAGTTACGGTAGTCGCTGTGTGAAACCACCGATTATCTATGGTGATGTTGCGCGTCCACATGCCATGACGGTATTTTGGTCAGCCTATGCGCAAACACAAACCAAGCGACCCATGAAAGGCATGCTCTCTGGCCCAGTAACGATGATGCAATGGAGCTTTGTGCGTGATGATATTCCGCGCAGCGAAGTGACTAAGCAAATTGCTTTAGCCTTGAATGATGAAGTCTTAGAATTGGAAAAAGCGGGTATTAAAGTCATTCAGATCGACGAGCCTGCCTTACGCGAAGGCTTACCACTTAAGCGTGCTGACTGGGACGAGTATTTGGATTGGGCATGTTATGCCTTCCGTCTCAGTTCGTCTGGTGTTGAAGACAGCACGCAGATTCATACCCATATGTGCTATTCAGAATTTAATGATATTTTGCCTGCAATCGCCAGCATGGATGCCGATGTAATCACCATTGAAACCTCGCGTTCAGATATGGAATTATTGCATGCCTTTAGCGATTTTAATTATCCGAATGACATTGGTCCTGGCGTCTATGATATTCATAGCCCTCGTGTACCCAATGGCCATGAGATTGAAAAACTACTGCGTAAGGCTTTAGATGTGGTCCCCGCCGAACGTCTCTGGGTTAACCCAGACTGCGGCTTGAAAACACGGGCTTGGCCTGAGACGATCGCCGCTTTACGCATTATGGTTGAGGTGACTAAGCAGCTACGTAAAGAATTAGCCGCGGAACATGCAGATACCCAAGTAGCGTAATTAAAGTTAAAGCTCAATTGTTTCGCCACGTTGTGGAATCTTTACATTCCAATCTAGCTCACGCTCAAGTAATGTTTTAAAAGCTGTCGCAGGCTTAGGTTCTGAATGGACTAAGAAAGTTTTCTTCGGGGCTGTTTTAAATCCTTGCACCCAATGGAATAAGGCGCTCTGATCAGCATGAGCAGATAGGCCGCCAATCGTATGGATCGACGCCCGTACGGGAACTTTCTCGCCAAACATATTCACACTTGGTGCACCATCCACTAAGCGCCTTCCTAATGTGCCATGCGCTTGGAAGCCTGTGATTAAAATTGCACACTGTTCGCGTGGTAAGTTATGGCGCAGATGATGGCGAATACGACCAGAATCTGCCATACCACTAGCAGAAATAATAACCGCTCCTGAGCGAATCTTATTCAATGCCATAGACTGTTCAACCGAATCGGTAAAGGTAATATTGATCTTACTTTCTTGGATTGCCTTACGCCCAAATACTTGTTTGGCCTCATTGTCAAATAATTCTATATGTTTAAACGTAATCGCCGTCGCCTTGCTCGCCAAGGGGGAGTCTACAAAAATTGAAAAAGGCTTGAGTGTATATTGCTGATGGAGTTGAATAAGTTTATAGATAATTTCTTGAGTGCGTCCAACAGCAAAGGCTGGAATAATCACATTACCTCTCGGTAAGGTTTGTTCGAAGATACGTATCAACTCAGCATCAGTCGCATTGACTTTCTTATGATTACGATCACCATAAGTGGCTTCCATCACTAAGTAGTCCGTCTCTTCGATAAGCGTTGGATCGCGTAGAATTGGACGATCATTCTTACCTAAGTCGCCACTAAATACGATTTTCTCAGGAGCTTTATTGGCTTCATCTTGATGC
>CAZIKJ010000141.1:0-1642 GCA_964539685.1 uncultured Pelistega sp. | reverse complement strand
GAGCCAATACCAGAGCCGGTGGTGATTAAAGAGCCGCCTAAGCCCAAGCCTAAGCCAAAACCCGTAGAGAAACCAAAACCTAAAGAGAAAGCCAAGCCCGTTGAAAAGCCGAAGGCAAAGTCTGTCGAGCGACCTAAAGTAGCCTCAATGGTAAAAGGGAATCCTGATGCCAAGCCATTCGGTACACCCCAAGGTAATCCCAATAGTAAGCCTGGAGGTAATACCGCTACTGCTCCAATACGTGTCAGTAGTGTGCAATACGTCGTTAAACCAAGGCCTGTGATGCCGCGTAGTTCACAATTACGCGGCGAACGTGGACGCGTTATGGTGCGGGTCTTGATTGGTACCAATGGTGCTGTGAAGAGTGCAAGCTTAAGTCAAGCTTCAGCATATTCAGCCTTAAATAATGAGGCGCTAAAAGCGGTGCGTAAGGCACGCTTTAAACCGTATACAGAGAATGGTGTGGCCAGAGAGTCCCTGGCTGACATTCCAATTGATTTTAAATAAGAAGGATAGTGAGAATGTTTTCAGATTGGATCAATGCAGGTGAAAAAGCCGTGAGCCATATGAGTAATCAAATTGTCAGCGGAACAGCGGACGGGGTCAGTCAAGCCGCACAAAATCTTGCGCCAGCTGCGCAAGCCGCGGGCCAGGTAACTGGACAAGTAGCTGGACAGGCATTGCCAGCGGTAGGTTCGACAGGCGTAGCAGCAACTGGGGTACAAGCTGCGGCTCAAGCGACTACAGATATCGCCAATCAGCCAGGTATGCTAGCGTTTATCCAGCAAAGTGATATCGTGGGTCAAACCTTATTCGGTATTCTTGTGCTGATGTCGCTGATTACTTGGTATTTAATTGTAGTCAAGGTCTTATTAAATATGCGTCAGAAGCATCGGAGTAAGCAATTCCTTGATCGTTTCTGGTCAGCGGCTTCATTGGAGCAAGTGGATAAGGACCTTCACCAGTATGGCGCACATGATCCTTTCTCTCGCCTGACCAATCAAGCCCTGCACGCCAGTGATCACTATGCGCGTTATGGGGCTAGTAGTCTGGCTGAAGTAGGGGGCAGTACAGAGTTTGTCACACGTGCTATGCGTAAGGTGCTAGATGAAGAAACGGCACGTGTAGAGAATGGTTTAACGATTCTAGGTTCCATTGGTTCAACGGCGCCATTTGTCGGTTTGTTTGGGACAGTTTGGGGGGTCTATCATGCCTTGATTGGCATTGGTCTATCGGATGGCGTATCGATAGCGAAGATTGCAGGCCCAGTTGGTGAAGCCTTGATTATGACGGGCTTAGGTTTAGCGGTAGCGATTCCAGCGGTCTTGGCGTTTAATGCTTTTGTCCGTCGCAATCGCGTGATGTTAAGTCATTTAGATGGCTTTGCCCATGATTTATTTTCTTTCCTGGCAACAGGACAACAAGTGGATACCAACCCAGATCGTAAATTGGTCTTACCTCAACAAAGCAAGAAAGGAGGTGTCTAATGGCATTCGGCAGTTTTGATTCGGGGCGCGGACAAAATCAGAGTACCTTATCGGATATTAATATGGTGCCCCGGATTGACGTTATGTTGGTGCTCTTAGTACTCTTTATTATTACTGCCCCCTTGCTGGCACATTCGATTAAGATTGATGTGCCT
>CAZIKJ010000140.1:0-2256 GCA_964539685.1 uncultured Pelistega sp. | reverse complement strand
TAGTTTGGTACGCCCACCATTAAGCGAGCGGTTTGGCCAAGATACTTACCTGCACTTGCGATCTTATTAAACATAATTAACTCCTGGTTAATGGAGGGCTAAGAACTCCCTCCCCTAACGGTGGCATGCTGTATCTACCTTCAGCATGAATACACTTATTGTAAACACAAAGCATGCCTATTATCGAGTACCTCAACTAAGTGTCTATAACTTAGTGTGCTGTGCCTTTGATAATCTCATCAGCATTCGCGGGTAATGGCTCATATGGAATTTCTTTAGCCGTCACTTTATCCGTACCTAATGCTTTCATGCAAGAAGCAATTGTAAAGATAACCATCGCCACGACAACCACCATAAAACCAGCCATGAGGACACCGTCTAACTGGTTATTGAAAATAACTTGTTTGACAGAATCCACGGTTTTGAATACAGGTGAAGGAACGAAATTGCCACCCGCGATCATGTCTTTCAACTGATTAGCTTTAGCAAAGAAACCAACGCCTGGCTCAGGACTGAAGACTTTTAACCAACCTGCGTACATCGTCACAAACACTAACCATGCGGCTGGAAGCATCGGCACCCATGCATATTTTTGCTTCTTCAATTTGAACAAGACAACAATACATAGCATTAAAGCAATCGCTGCCAACATCTGGTTAGTAATACCGAATAGAGGCCACAACATATTAATACCACCTAATGGATCGTTTACGCCCATATAGAGGAAGTAACCCCAAGCGGCAACCACTAAACCAGTGGCTAAAATATTCGCTGGTAAAGAGTGAGTTTGTTTTAATGTTGGGTGAATTAAGCCTAACAAGTCTTGCAACATAAAGCGTGCCGCACGTGTACCCGCGTCAACCGCTGTGAGAATAAATAGCGCTTCAAATAAAATCGCGAAGTGATACCAGAACGACATAGAGCCTAAGCCGCCAAGTACACTATGAATAATGTGTGCCATACCGACCGCTAATGTAGGCGCACCACCTGCACGTGAAATAATACTGCTCTCACCAACGTCAGCAGCAATCTGGTTCAAGACCTCAGGCGTAATGACAAAACCCCAACTTGTCACTGTCTGTGAAGCTGCTAAGGCAACATCAGCAATACCACCAGGGTTCAAAACACTCATCGGACTGTTCATGGCGAAGTACACACCCGGGTCGATGATTGAGGCAGCAATCAAAGCCATCATCGCCACGAATGATTCCATTAACATACCACCATAGCCGATCATGCGCGCTTCAGTTTCTTTAGCCAACATCTTCGGTGTTGTGCCTGAAGAAATTAAGGCGTGGAAACCAGATACCGCACCACACGCAATGGTAATAAATAAGAATGGAAATAAATTACCCGACCATACAGGACCATTACCTTCAAGTGCATATTTGGTCACTGCTGGCATCTGCATATCCGGCATTAAGAAAACAATACCTAATGCTAAGCCGATAATCGCACCAATTTTCAAGAAAGTAGAGAGATAGTCACGTGGTGCTAATAATAGCCATACAGGGAGAACCGCGGCAATAAAGCCATAGATAACTAATGCCCAAGTTAACTGATTACCATCAAGATCGAAGATCGGTCCCCAGTATGGGTCAGTCGCAATGTGGCCACCATAAATAATGGCAAATACCAAACCAACCATACCGATGAGAGAGACTTCAAGAATACGGCCAGGGCGCCAGTAACGTAGATACAGACCCATAAAGATAGCCAAAGGCACGGTGAAGGCAACGGTAAATGTACCCCAAGGACTGTGTGTCAAGGCTTTAACTACAATCATCGCCAAGACGGCAAGAATAATGATCATAATCATAAAGCAAGCAATCAAGGCAATTACGCCTGGAATTGTGCCCATCTCTTCCTTAATCAACTCACCGAGTGAGCGACCATCGCGACGAGTCGAAACAAATAAGACCATATAGTCTTGAACAGCACCGGCTAGTACCACACCGACCAGAATCCATAGCATGCTAGGTAGATAACCCATCTGCGCAGCCAATACAGGACCAACTAGAGGGCCAGCACCCGCAATTGCGGCAAAGTGGTGACCAAATAATACTAATTTATTGGTCGGCACATAGTCTAGACCATCGTTATGACGGAAAGCTGGTGTCATACGCGTCGGATCTGCACCTAATACCTTATCATTGATATATAAGCTATAGAAGCGATAAGCAATGAAATAGACACATACTGCTGCTGTTAGAATCCACATAGCATTAATCGTTTCACCACGATTTAATGCAATAT
>CAZIKJ010000139.1:0-2008 GCA_964539685.1 uncultured Pelistega sp. | reverse complement strand
TTATATTTAGACTTATATTTAGACTTATATTTAGACTTAGCTAATTAGACGTGCCTATTTTTAGCCATTTTTTCTTACCCTTTTTATTTTTTCCAGTAGACTAGACATGAAAAAAATTATTGTTCTATCACTTACTCTGTTCCTTACAGCATGTGCAACCTCTGGCAATATTGATATCACCGACCGTAATCATTATGGTTTGAAGTGTTCTCAGAATGCAAAATCGAATCCAAATTGGGAGATTTGCATGGAAAGTGCTAAGCAGATTTGTGGCGTACAACAAGTTGCTAACGTTAAGCAACTCTCACCGACAGGTTCAGGTGACCCTAACGACTCTTACTTTATGACCTTCTCTTGCCACTAAGCCTTAGCGCAAAGACCAGAGCAGCATTCAAAGCGAACTTAAACTCGAAGTAAGATTAACAATGGCGAGACTAAAATCTCGCCATTTTCATTTGCTTCTCTGTTAATCCCTGCACCGATACTGATATATCATCGCATGTGAGTCACTCAAGTATACGTAGTGCTTAACCTATCTTTCAAGAGCTCTTAATATCCCCTATCCGTGCAGCGTCTTTCAGCCTCTTGCACCCCCCTTATGCAGCGAAATAAATTTAATCCTCTTTCCTGCGTACTAATACCCATAAGCGAGTGACTTCAGCTGATCGCGCTTGATACAGAGGATCTTCTTGGTCAAAAGCCTTAGTATGCTTCGGACGAATATCATAATGCTCAAACACCTGCAAACCTGACTCTTCAATCCATTGCAATAATTCTTCACGGCTGCGTAATTCTAAGCGCTCGGCTAAGTCCGAAATAATTAACCACGCTTGCCCATGAGCACTTAAATGTTGCCCTGCCCCTTGCAAAAAGCCCTTAAGCATACGACTCTGTGGATCATAGACCGCCGCTTCTAAACTGCTCGCACTCTTACTTGGCAACCACGGTGGATTACACACAATCACATCGGCCTGTTCATCTGGAAACAAGGATTGTTCACGCACCTCTACGTGCTCAGACAAGCCTAGTTGTTCAAGATTAAACTGTGTGCAAGCAACTGCGCGTGGTGAGGTATCCGTTGCGATAACACGCTCAACCCCACGACGAGCTAAGATTGCACTCAGCACCCCTGTACCGCTACCAATATCCACCCCTAGCTTGCAGGGAGTTGGTAAGGGTGGCCGCATCATTAAATCCAGATATTCACCACGAACGGGGGCAAACACACCATAGTAGGGATAGATTTTCGCTTGTAAAGCCTCAATCCAGAGGCCTTTCTTACGCCATTCCCATGCCCCAATCACACCTAAGAGTTCGCGCAAAGAAACAATAAAATCGCCCTCTCTCTCCCTGTCTACTTGAACTGTTTCTTGAGAAGTTTTCGGGAGAGCTTTAATCACGGTATCTGCCCAAGCTGCTTGTGCGGCCTCTTGGATATCAGGAGCGCGTCTAGCGATTATCTGAAATCCTTCTTCCGTACTGTAATGAATTCGCAGCAGTAAGGAGTTCAAGAGCTGGGCCTTTTGCGCCTGGGCCAAACGATATAAATTAAATCGTTCACTCAAAGAGTCAGGTAGGGCTTTGCGTTTCTTCGATTTATCAATTTGCCGCGACATTGCCGCCAACAACTGTTTGGCTTGATGATAATCACCTTGCCAGACAATCGCCACGCCTTGACGCACCCACTTTAAGGCTGCTTGCGCACTGAGCGTATCATCAGCCTCAATAAAATACGTCGGAGCCTTAAGTTGATGCTCGGACTGCCAAGCCAAACCAAGCGCTGAAAACGCTTGGCGCTGCGCTAATTCTGGCTTATTGATTGGGTGCTGTGCGACTGGTGATTGATCCGATGGTTCTTGCATATATTCCTTATTTTTACGTGTACGCATGGCACTTGCGCTTTGATTATTATTCAAACTCAACTAGGGATTTTATTATTTCGCTTCAAGTTTTATCAAAAGCGAATATAAGAAATGTCCATAGCTATCAAAAAAGCGTCGGTATATGC
>CAZIKJ010000138.1:0-4827 GCA_964539685.1 uncultured Pelistega sp. | reverse complement strand
CCTCTTGCACACTAATTTTTCTCATTTACGTCTCCTATTTTCTCTCAAAAATAAATTATATATTTAAAGTTTTTTCTAATTTAAGGTACAAAAAAACCATCAATTCCTATTGCTGAACTGAAATCTATGTCAACTGAATTGATGGTCTTTTATAGTTACTTCGTTGTTTAACGCTCTGTTAATGATGCTTTCACGAATCGTTTAAAGCCTGTTATCACTCTTCACATCGCTAAGCTTCAGGCTACTTTACTTCATGTTGCTGCACTTCATGTTGCTGCACTTCATGTTGTCGCATTTCACACTGCTATGCTCACACTGCTATGCTCCATGTAGCCGCATCTCATGTTGTGCACGTCATTTAACGTTCATCAAAACTCACGACTAATTTGTCACTTGTTGCTCTTGCCTGGCAGCTCAAGATAAAGCCTTGATCGACTTCGTCTTGCTCTAAGGTGTAATTCTTGTCCATGGTCACTGAACCTTCAATCACTTTACAGCGACAGGTACAGCACACACCTGCTTTACATGAGAATGGCAAATCCAAGCCTGCATTCAAACCAGCATCAAGCACTTTCTCGTCTGCGCCCATCTGGAATTGTTGCTCATGGCCGTCCACTAATACGGTCAAACTAATTTCCTTAGCTAAGCTTTGACGCTTTTCTGCGGAGTCGGTATCGGCTTGCACCTTAGCGGCTTGCGCCATATTCGTGGTAAAGCGCTCTGTGTATACACGGCTTTTAGGCACTCCCGCTTCGATCAAGGTTTTTTCAACCGTATCAATCATGCTCTCTGGACCACAGATAAAGACTTCGTCCATACTGGCAACAGGTAAAAAGGCAGCAATAATCTTATTCACCTTATCCGCATCAATACGACCTTCAAGTAATTCAACCTCTTGTGCTTGGCGCGATAAGACATGAAACATCGTAAAGCGGTCGGCAAAGCGGTCTTTTAAATCTTGCAAGGCTTCGTTAAACATCACGCTCGACATGCGGCGATTGCCGAATACTAAGGTAAATTTAGACTCGGGTTGTTCTTCCAAGGTGCTGGCAGCAATAGACAAGACTGGTGTAATACCTGAGCCGCAAGCAAAACCAACACGGTGAATTGCACGTTGTTTTTTCACGGTAAAGCGACCATCAGGTGGCATCACGCTTAATACATCGCCCGCATTGATGTTCTGCACAGCCCAGTTTGAAAACTTACCGTCTTCAACAGGACGGATACCAATTTCTAACTCACCCAATTTTGCTAAGCGGCTACGTGGGCTACTAATTGAATAAGTACGGCGTAAGTCTTCGCCATTAATGGTTGAACGTACGGTGAGAAACTGACCTGGCTCAAAGTTGAAGGTATCTTGTAAATCTTCAGGAATTTCAAATGTGATCGCAACTGAGTCACCCGCTTCAGAGTTAACTCGCTTCACATTCAAATCATAAAATCGCAGAGTAGACATATAAAAATGACTCCGAATAAATATTAGTATGGTTTGAAATAATCAAATGGCTCTTGGCAATCCAAGCACTTATACAGTGACTTACACGCTGTAGAACCAAAGTAAGAAGACACGACAGTGTGTGATGATCCGCAGTTCGGACAAGGTACATCATCTTCTTGCGCTAGGTGTGCGCTCTTTGGCATAAACTGTACAACCTGGGTTTCAGCACAACGCTTTTGCGGTGGCGCAATACCATATGCACGCAATTTCTCTTTGCCTTTTTCATCCATCCAATCGGTGGTCCAAGCAGGTGATAATTGCGTCACCACTTTAGCGTTAAAGCCATTCGCCGCTAAGGTGCTGATAATGTCGTCGTGGATTTGCTCCATCGCTGGGCAACCACTGTATGTGGGTGTAATCACCACCTCAATACCGTCGCTACCCTCACGAACGTCACGCAAAATCCCCAGTTCACGTAAGGTAATCACAGGAATTTCAGGATCACTTAGAGTATCTAATACGGACCAGATTTCGCTAACGTTAGTACTCATTGCAATCACCATGTACAACCTGGATGCGCACGTGCCAAGCTTTGCATCTCACTTAACAAATAGCCTAAGTGCTCTGAATGTAAGCCCTTCTTACCTTCCGTCACATAAGCACCCGCTACCACGTCAGGACGTGTTAAGGTGGCTTCAATTAAAGCACTATTCACAATCTCATCCCAATCTGCGCGTAAGCTAGCCACATCAACAGCAACGCCCGCTTCAAGTGCAGCTTGTTCTGCAGGACTGCTGGTCCAAAACTCTTCGGTATACGGTAACAAGTGATCAATCGCCGCTTGTACGCGATCGTGTGATTCTTGTGTACCGTCACCAAAGCGCACTAACCAGTTACGCGTATGACGTAAGTGATAACGCACTTCTTTCAAGGACTTCTCAGCAATCGCAGCAAGTGTTTTATCTGATGAGGCTTGTAATTTATCCCAGACTAAAACCATTAAGGCAGAGTACAAGAAATTACAGGCAATCGTTACAGCATAGTCACGATCAGCAGAGGCATAGCCTGACATAGCACCACGATGTGGCAACTCTACTAAGGTATAGTTCAAATATTGTTGCTCATTACGGAAATACGCCAAAGTATCTTCAGTGGCACCAGCGCCTTTTAACTCAGCCGCTAATTGATACAGCAAACGCGCTTGCCCGATATAGTCCAAGCTGATATTTGCTAAGGCAATATCTTCTTCTAGGATCGGGCCTAAACCACACCACTCACCATTACGCTGACCCATCACCACGGCATTATCAGCGAGGTGCAATAGGTAATCAATGTACGTTGTCATTACATGTGCCCCACTTCTTCAGGAATTTCATAAAAGGTCGGGTGGCGATAAATCTTATCGCTCGCAGGATCGAATAATTCTGCTTTATCATCAGGGCTACTTGCCGCGATATAGGCCGACGGCACTACCCAGATACTCACGCCTTCTTGACGACGGGTGTATACATCACGTGCCATTTCAAGAGCTTGCACTTTATCAGCAGCATGTAGGCTACCGCAGTGTTTGTGCTCAAGACCTTGCTTACTGCGAACAAAAACTTCCCATAATGGCCATTCTTTTAATTGTGGTTTACTCATGCTACTTTCTCCTTTAATTGACGTGCTTCTTGTTTTGCGGCGTAGGCTTGCGCAGCATCACGCACCCATTCACCATCGTTGTAAGCTTTAACGCGTGTGTTAAGACGCTCTTTATTACATGGACCGTTACCGGCAACTGTGCTCCAAAACTCATCCCAATCAATTTGACCGTAGTCATAATGCTGGCGTTCTTCATTCCACTTTAAATCAGGATCAGGCAGGGTCACGCCAAGCACTTTGGCTTGTGGTACGGTGGCATCAACAAACTTTTGACGTAAGTCATCATTCGATACACGCTTAATACCCCAACGCATACCCAGTGCACTGTTCGGGCTGTCTGCATCAGGTGGGCCAAACATGGCTAAGCACTTCCACCACCAGCGGTTGACCGCATCTTGTACCATGGCTTTCTGCTCATCACTGCCTTGCATCATGACCAATAAGGCTTCATAACCTTGACGTTGGTGGAATGACTCTTCCTTACAGACACGCACCATGGCACGAGCATAAGGACCATATGAACAACGGCATAATGGAATCTGGTTCATAATCGCGGCACCATCAACTAGCCAACCGATCACACCCACATCCGCCCAATTCAAGGTTGGATAGTTAAAAATTGAACTGTATTTCGCTTTACCTGAGTGCAAAGCATCTAGCATCTGATCGCGACTTGTGCCAAGGGTTTCAGCAGCAGAGTAGAGATATAAACCGTGACCGCCTTCGTCTTGCACTTTGGCGATTAGAATCGCTTTACGCTTCAAACTAGGGGCACGTGTGATCCAGTTACCCTCTGGCAACATACCGATAATTTCACTATGGGCGTGCTGACTGATTTGGCGCACGAGGGTTTTACGATAGGCATCAGGCATCCAGTCTTGTGGTTCAATACGACCATCCGCATCGATACGCTCATCAAACTTTGCCATCAAGGCGGGATCTTCAACGGCTTTAACCGTTTGTGGTTTATCCTTATCTGACACACTAAATGATTGTGTATACATTACTCACTTCTCCTTCAGATATAAATCTTGTGATTGCTTGGCAAATACACTGAACATTCGCACTGAACATTCATTCTGTACTTGCCGCATACTTACTCTGTAAGTACGCATAGCAGCTAATTTATGCTTATACTAATTTCGGACGCGTATCGAAGACACGACGCGCTTTGCCCATCTGGGTACGTGGGATGGAGTCAAACGGCATAATCGATACTTTGGTCGAAATACCTACAATCGTCTTAATCCGATGTTGCAATTCCTTGCTTATGTTCTTAATACGATCTTCATTCAAGCTATCGGAGACTGCTTGTTGCAACTCACACATCACTTCTACTTCATCCAAGTGACCATTACGCGATAACACTAAGCGATAGGTACCATTCAATAATGGGTCGCGTAGAATTTGCTCTTCAATCTGACTTGGGAATACGTTCACACCACGAATAATCAACATATCGTCAGAACGACCGACTAATTTACCGAGACGACGGAATGAACGCGCTGTCGGTGGTAATAAGCGAGTTAAGTCTTTCGTACGGTAGCGAATCACTGGGAAGGCTTCCTTCGTCAATGACGTGAACACTAGTTCACCTTCTTCACCATCAGGCAGAACTTCGCCTGTTTCTGGATCAATAATTTCGGCTAAGAAATGATCTTCCCAAATCACGGGACCATCTTTGGTCTCGATACATTCACAAGCTACACCAGGGCCCATCACTTCGGTTAAGCCGTAGATATCAATTG
>CAZIKJ010000137.1:0-4419 GCA_964539685.1 uncultured Pelistega sp. | reverse complement strand
TTACAAAACTACTATTGGAGACATTCATGAAACACCTGAATAAGATTCTACTGAGCATACTCGCCACTTCGCTATGCTCCCATGCCGCCCTCGCACAAACAGACAAGTGGCCAAGCAAACCGATTACCGTGATCGTCCCCTACACGCCTGGCGGTTCAACCGATACCGTCACACGTGTGGTTATGCAAAAGCTCTCTGAGCGCCTAGGCCAGACGGTTGTCGTGGAAAACAAGCCTGGCGCGAATAGTACAATCGGTGTGGCGCAAGCCGCTCGGGCCGCTGGAGACGGTTATACATTTGTCGCAATTCTAGCTGCCTATGCGGTTAATTTTTCGCTCTATGATCTGAACTATAAGGCAGAAGATTTCGTACCTGTCTCTCATATTGCCGACCTACCCTTATTCTTATTTACGAGCAAGGACATACCCGCCAAGAACCTCAAAGAATTAGTTGAATATGGCAAAACTCACCCACTAACCTACGGTTCAAGTGGTAATGGCTCAAGCAGTCACATGACGGGTGCCCACTTCGCACAAATCGCAGGCTTGGAGATGACACATGTTCCGTATCGTGGAAGTGCCCCAATCTTAGCCGACCTATTAGCGGGTCGCGTTTCCATGACATTCGACCCAATCTTAGTCCCTATGCCCCATGTGAAAGAAGGCAAGCTCAACGTTGTTGGCGTCACTTCAGCCAAACGCTTTGATGGTGAGAACGATATCCCTACTTTCGATGAGCAAGGCTATAAGGGCTTTGTGATGAATTCGTGGACGTCTTTACTAGCGCCTAAGGGGACTCCTGATGACGTGGTACAACGTGTTTCAAGTGAAATTGCAGAGATCGTTAAAGAACCAGATGTGATTGAGAAATTCAAGAACGCAGGCTTTGTACCTGTCGGTAGCACTCCCGCAGAGTTGAATCACTTGATTGAACATGACCGTACTTTATATAAGAAAATTATTGATGAGGCAAAAATCACCTTGAAATAATGAGTTGCGCTGAGTGCTTACTTAATACCCTTGGTTTTAGTGTCAACTAACACCAAGCACATACTTAAGCGCACTCAGAACAGGACACAATCAACTTGGGTTTCGGTGCAAACTAAAGACTTAAGCCTCTCGGTTTTGGCGCTACTAGCATCAAACATATTTACGACAAATATAAAAGCCATCCTAATCACAAAAAATAAGCCCGCGTGAATTCATCGCGGGCTTATTGATATAGACTTAAAGCAAACTATCTCCCTGGGCTTGATGGGAGGCTATGGCGTGGCAGCATTACTTTCTCTGTAAAACTATGCTGCCTTAAGCCAATCAAGCCCTCTTAAGGTTTATTTCAAGAAGTTCTGTGCAATGGCAACCCAGTACGCTACACCACGTGGAAGATTGTCAATATCAAACACATACTCTGGGTGATGAACCATTGGGGTATCACCATTACCAATAAAGACATAAGTGCCAGGGAGTTTTTGCGCAAAGAAAGCAAAGTCTTCACTACCCATAAAGGTCGGACCTGGGCACACCACGCTTTCCTCACCGAACACTTCTTGAGAAATACGTACGCATTCACGTGTTTGTTCTGGCTCATTGACTAACACGGCACCTGGTTGACCTTCATTGATTTCATAGGTCACGTTATACGCTTCGGCAATGGCTTTAGTGATACTACGAATTTTATCTAAAACCATTAAGCGTGTTTCAGGTTTGCGAGTACGTGTACTCATACGTAAGGTCGCAGTCTGTGGAATCACGTTACCCGCATCACCTGCTAAGAAAGCACCAACCGAAACCACCGCCGCATCCATAGGGGCAACATTACGCGACACAATAGTCTGCAATGCCATGACTAGCGCAGAGCCCGCAACCACTGGGTCAATACTTTTCTCTGGCATCGAACCGTGACTACCCTTACCTGTTAAGACAATTTCCCAGTTATCCACGGCTGCCATGATAGGACCTTCAGTCAAATACAAGACACCAGTAGGTAAACTAGGCATATTATGCATACCGAAGATGCGATCCATAGGGAACTGCTCAAGCAGACCGCCCTTTAACATCGCAACGGCACCACCCATGATTTCTTCAGCCGGTTGGAACACTAAGTTTAAGGTGCCATTAAAATTCTTATTTTTAGCTAGGTACTCAGCAGCACCTAATAGCATGGCGGCGTGCGCATCATGACCACACATATGTGATTTACCGGGTACGGTACTCTTATAGTCAAGATCAGCGGCTTCTTCAACAGGTAATGCATCGGTATCAGCGCGTAAACCAATAGAGGCAGAGCCATCACCGACTTTCATACGAGCAACAACACCAGTTTTACCAATGCCCTCAACAACTTCGTAGCCCCAAGCACGTAATTTCTCAGCAATATATTTAGCGGTACCCGACTCTTCAAAAGCGAGCTCTGGATGAGCGTGAATATGCTTAAAAAATTCTTCAGTGCTGGCTTTCTCTGCGGTGACATTGGCTAAGATATCTTTCATAACTTTTCCTTAAATAAATACTTGCTAGTGATAAGCTTCCCTCGTTGTAGAAGCTCTCCTCGCACCCCTGAGCATGTACTCAGGGGGACGCTTTAATTGATTAAACGGTAACTGAATTCAGCTTTATACAACTTAGGCTTTTTTACCTTTAGGTACAGTTAACATAATCGAGATAATGGCTAAAATCACCATGAATAAGTTAAAACTTAAAGCGATCATGGCGGCCTCACGTACAGCAACGTTATCTTGACGACCAACGAAGTCCACGGCATTCGCTAAGGCTGGTATGCCCTCTTCAGAGACACGGATAGCGGTAAAGATTGCGGCTGAGATCGCTACACCGAAAGCTGCGCCAAGTGATGATGCCATTTTGTAGATACCCGCACCCGCACCAGATTGCTCTGCTGGCAAGTTAGAAAGGGCGGCATCAGTCGATGGTGTTGCATAGAACGCTAAGCCGACGCCAAATAGTGTGTAAGAAACAATCGCTAAAACTTTATACTCGATCAACATAAGATTGGTTGGTAAGAGCAAAGCAATTGAGAACGCGGTAATCAAGCAACCCCAGATCATTGGCTTACGCGCACCAAAGCGTTGTAATAATTTCTCACCAACGCGGATAAAGGCGATAATAGCGATGGCATAACCAAGAGTTAACCATCCAGATTCGTTCGCTGAAAGACCACCGCCGATTTGTAGAAGCTGTAAAGATACGATCAACATACCCGCTACACCATTCAATAAAAAGTTAGAGATGGTCGCACCCGTGAAGGTAGAGTTCTTAAAGAGTTTAAAGTCAAAGAAAGGTTTACCTGCTTGTGTCTCAAAGCGCACAAATAAGAATCCGAAAATAAAAGTAACGGCCAATAAACCTAAAGATACTGGGCTTGCCCAACCAAATTTACCACCTTGCGTAATGAACACTTGGATCGCAATCATGGCAACCATAAAGGTTAAGATACCTGGCACGTCAAGCTTGAACGGCTCTTTTGTTTCAACTTTGCTCTCTGGTGTGCCGCGCATTAGCAATAGGCCAATGACGGAGAATACGATCGCTAACCAGAAAATTGAGCGCCAGCCGAAGGTATCTTGCATAAAGCCGCCAAATAGCGAGCAAAGACCTGAACCACCCCATGAACCGATAGACCATAGTGAGATCGCACGTTGGCGTGCTGGACCTTCCCAATACGCTTTAAGCAAAGCCAAGCTGGCTGGCATAATACATGCAGCAGACAAGCCTTGAAGCGCACGACCCGCCAACATAACTGGCACGGTTAATGCGCTATTCGCTGGTGTAATGGCAACAAGAAGTGAACCGATAATACTTAAAATAAAGCCGATCTGGGTAACTTTCAAGCGACCCAAACGGTCTGCTAAACCACCAAATACGACAATAAAAATACCTGAGAATAGAGACGTAATGGATACCGCAATATTCATTGCCTCTGCGTTCATTCCTAGGGTCTCTTGCATCCCAGGAGCAATATTGAGTGTGGTTTGGGCAAACATCCAAAAGGCCACCACCCCCAAGATAATACCAAATAGCAAGCGGTCATTGCCTTGGAACGACTGACTTGGGCTAGCAGCCGAAGCTTGTGTAGACATATACTTCTCCTAATACAAAATACAAACCCTATGAAATAGTCCTACGATATATAGGCCTATAAATATTAGGAATTTTAGATGGCAATATAGTGACAAATTAATGATGACTTGAATGATGAGTAACAATTATGTACTGCTTTTTGCTTAAGAAGTCCGCCGCACCACTCAAATATTTATAACTTATATTAAGATTACGCCTGTTTTATGTTAAGCACAATAGGTATATACAAGTTATTTGAGGAATATCAAATACCCGTACAAATCACTTGGATATACATTTGCTTTCATTGCAACACAAAGCTTTTAATTTATTTATAGTGCTTTCG
>CAZIKJ010000136.1:0-5361 GCA_964539685.1 uncultured Pelistega sp. | reverse complement strand
TGATTATATAGGAATATTATTTCAGTTATTGATGAAATTTAACAATTCTCTATCCAAATCAATGGACTTTAATAATCATTCAAATGCTTTAAATATACGCAGACGCTCTCATCACATAATTTAGTAATACGTATAGGTATGTAGATCGGTTCAAGGGAGTGGTATTTATTCCAAAAAAAGGGCTATGTTATGATGTAGAAGAATGTTTAGCGAAAGGTTTCTCACTCATGACAAAACAAATTTATCTGGCAGGCTTTGATGTCTTTCGCCAGGATGCAATTGCGCATGGTCAGCATTTGCAGCAATTATGTGCAGAGTATGGTTTTAAGGGGCTGTACCCTTTAGATAATGCGGCACCTTCAAATTTACGTGGAGAGCTTCTCGCGCAGTGGATTTATCAAGCGAATATTGCCTTAATTGAGCAAGCGGATGCAGTGATTGCGAATTTAAATCCGTTTCGTGGGCATGAGCCAGATTCTGGAACGGTCTTTGAAGTAGGGTATGCGATTGCTCGATGTAAAGTGGTAGCGGTCTACACAGAGCAGCAAGAGGATCTTATTAGCCAAATCCCACACCAAGACCAAGGGAGCTTGAGCCTTGATGGGCAAGGATTTATTGTTGAGAACTTTGGTTTGAATATGAATCTGATGCTGGCCTGTAGTGTGCATGCAAATTGCGCCTGCTTTGAGGAGTGCCTACGCTTTTTGCAACAGCATTATGCGACAACGGCAAGGTATTAAGACCGAAGTCAGTGAGTCATACAAGCTACTTTGCAGGGTCGTAGCGAGCTTACTCTGCTAACTCAAGCGCTTCGCTCTCCTGGTCGGACTCATCACTTGGTTCCTCTTTTAGGGCAAGCATCGTGCCTCGACATTGAGGACTGCCACATAAGCAACGATACTGCTGCTTTAGGGTTTCGCTCATTTCTTCATCAATCACTAAGCCATAGTCATAGACGAGCTCTTCGCCCTTAGTGATATCACGTAAGGTGTGGACAAAGACTCGCTTGCCGTGACGCCCTTCTTGGGTCTCACAATTGGGTTCACAGCTGTGATTGATCCAGCGTGAGTCATTACCACCTTGGCCACCATCAATAATGCGGCCGCTACTTAAGGCAAAGAAGAAGGTGTGATAAGGGTCGTCAGGGTTGACGGGAAACATCTCATCCGCCTGTTCAGCGCTGATACGCTTGCCTTCATATTCAAAAATACGTGTGCCTGCAGGAATATCGCGTTTGGCAAATACACCTGTGCCATGAAGTTTAGATTTACGTACTTTATGCCACGGGGCGCCAGCGATAGGTTTGGCTTTTTTCGTCATAATTCACACGGATTGATGTAGAGAAGGTTTCTTTCCTAGGCACAGCGAAGTAACTGAGTTGTAGCCAGGCTTGCTTTCTTAAATCCACTCAAGTACTTCGCTCTAGTAAGTGTTTATTTCTTAGAGACGCCAAAGCAATTCTCTAAGGTTGGGAAGGTGCCGCCCCGCACGCCTTCGGCATAGGCTTGTACACCTTCGCGGATAACACTTTGAACATCAACGAATTGTTTCGCGAACTTAGGAATCTTAGGACCGCTTAAGTTTAAAATATCTTCAGTGACCAAGACTTGACCGTCACAATCCGGTGAGGCACCAATACCGATGGTAGGAATCTTCAAGGCTTCGGTAATACGACGTGCTAATGGTTCGGCACTGCCTTCAATCACAACGGCAAAGGCGCCTGCTTGTTCTTGTGCTACAGCATCACGGTAAATGCGCTCGGCCATCTCGGGTTGTAGGCCTTGTGCCTTAAAACCACCCATCGTATTGAAGTATTGCGGCATTAAGCCGACATGCGCCAGAACGGGGATGCCACGCTCTGATAGGAATTGGGTTGTTTCTGCTAGAAACTCACCGCCTTCAAGTTTGACAGCATCAGCACCGCTGGTTTTCAGCATATAGGCAGCATTACGAAAAGCCACTTCCTTGGATTCTTGGAATGAGCTAAATGGCATATCCACAACCACTAGAGCGCGCTGAGTAGAGCGTACTACAGCACCCGCGTGGGCAGCCATCTGTTCAACGGTGATGGCTAGGGTGTTGTCCATATTGTAGCCAACCATAGCGGTTGAATCGCCGACCAAAATCAGATCAACGAATTCATCAAGAATACGGGCAAAAGGTGCTGTATAGGCGGTTAAACAGACGATTTTCTGTTGCCCCTTGTAAGATTTAATTTGGGGCACGGTGATGCGCTTGATATCGGCATGTACGCTCATGATTGATTTCTCGCTGTGAGTTTGCTCATAATCTTTGCTTAGTGTAGCGTGAAATTATGACAGAATGACCATTGTTACTATCTGCATAGTATAGCCCTAATGATACAGCAAAGCTATTTTACGATGAGGGTCGAAAAACTAATTTTGTGTCAGTAGGCTGTGTATGAAATATTTTTGGTTTTGCATAACGATTGATCACAGCGCTAAATCATAGCCCTGAATTACACAGTCGGACGACAGCTGATAACGGACAACCCTCAATCACGGCCTGAATCATACAGTCGGGCGACTGCTGATGACGGATATTCCTAACTCACAGTCCTGAGGCACAGCACCAGAGTGCCGCGCCTAATGACTAAGGCAGCATTAATAGGCGAAGTGGTCTTTGAGGGCCAGTAGGTTACATTGTTCAAGAATAGCGAGCTGACGTTCGCGGGCGCTCTTTTTAAAGCCACCGACTTTCTTTGCAATGATCAGTTCGTTCTTCATGGAGTGTTCCCAACCCACGAGTTCGGTCACGGTGACTTGATAACCTCGTGCTTCAAGCTGCAAGCAGCGCAGCACATTGGTAATTTGACTACCAAATTCTCGGGTATGCAAGGGGTGGCGCCAGAGCTCAGAGAGCGGTGTCATGCCCAAGGTTTGGCCCTTATGGGCACGTAAGACCGAAGCCACCTGCGCTTGGCAGCAAGGGACGATAACCATGTAACGTGCATTGCGGGCTAGCCCAAAGCGAATCGCATCGTCAGTGGCCGTATTGCAGGCATACAAGGCCGTGACAATGTCAATTTGCTCAGGTAAGTCAGTGGTGGCAATGGCTTCTTCAACCGTCATATGCTTAAATGACATGCCAGAGGTAAAGCCTAGGCGCTCGGCCAAGTCTTCTGATTTATGCACCAGATCTGCACGTGTTTCAATACCATAAACATGGGCCTGAGGAAATTTCTTGAGATATAAATCATAAAGAATAAACCCGAGGTACGATTTACCCGCACCATGGTCGACCAGACTAAGGGCTTGCTTATCTTGCAGGATATCGGCCATTAGCGGCTCAATGAACTGATAGAGGTGATACACCTGTTTGAGCTTACGACGGCTGTCCTGGTTGAGTTTGCCATCACGCGTTAGGATATGCAGCTCTTTGAGTAATTCAATACTTTGTTCGGCTTTAATTTCAGGGATTATCGGTGTTTTATTCATGGTGTTTAAGCGCGGACGCGAATTTTGCTCTAAGCAGAGTGACGCTCTTAGGTTAAATTAGGTACAGCATTAAGCTCTCATGTAAGAGGGCTTGCGATGAGGCGCATAAGAAGCGCCTAAACGCCATATACCGTCACTCAAGTTATATTTAAACCCGTGTTGTCCCTTTAAATAGTCATTGAGAAAATACGAGTTTCAGGTTGATTGCGTAACATACGTAAGTCAAAAGCCATACAGATATTGCGTGCAAAGAGTCGACCTGCATCGGTAATCTTTAAGTAGTCTGGGCCGATCTCAATGAGACCATCGCTTTGCATTTCGCTTAAGCGCTCAAGCACTTCAGGTAGCTCTTTAAACTGTTGCTCAGGTTTATCCCAATGGGTTTCTAATAGACACATTAAATTTAAAATATGTCGACGCACAATCAGGTCTTCAGCATTGAGAATATGGCCACGGAAAATCGGCAACTCATTGGCTTCAAGACGTGCATAATAGTCCTCCAAGACTTTTTCATTTTGGGCAAAGCCATACCAAGAATCACCAATTGCTGAGACACCAAGACCTACCATCACTTGCGTAGAGGATGAGGTATAGCCCATAAAATTACGGTGAATTTTCTTGTTGAGCATAGATTGGTATAGCTTGTCGCTCGGGAGCGAAAAGTGATCCATCCCAATCTCCACATAGCCTAGCTCTTCTAAGAGAGCTTTGCCATTCTCGTAGAGCGCGCGCTTGACTTCGCCTGAAGGTAAGTCATTCTCATCGTAACCGCGTTGCCCGGAACCCTTAATCCAAGGCACATGAGCGTAAGAGTAGAAGGCTAGGCGATCTGGTTTCTGTCGAATGGTGCGACGAATGGTCTGCTCCATGGACTGCCAAGTCTGGAAGGGGAGGCCAAAGATTAAATCATGGCTAATGCTTTCATAGCCGATTTCGCGAGCCGCATCGGTGACGCTTTGCACATTCTCATAGGGTTGAATGCGATGAATAGCTTTCTGCACCACTGGGTCATAGTCTTGTACGCCAAAACTCACACGACGAAAACCTAAATCATAAAGTGTTTGAATATGGGTGCGACGGGTATTATTCGGGTGCCCCTCAAAGCTGAGCTCAGGTTCTTCAGCCAAATCAGCACTGGCGAAGATGGCCTCTAAGAGGTGCTTAAGATTGGCTTCACTAAAGAAGGTAGGGGTGCCACCGCCGAGATGGATTTCTTTAATCAAGGGACGGCGACCGAAGACCTCAAGGTACATCTGCCACTCTTTCAGTACGGCCTGAATATACGGTTCTTCAACACTGTGTTTCTTGGTAATGCGCTTATGACAGGCACAGAAAGTGCACAAGCTTTCACAGAAAGGCAAATGAATATAGAGGCTAATGCCTTCGCTATCGTTGGACTCATCAAAGCTGCGCTTAAGAGTCTGTAAATACTGGGCTTGGCTAAATTGTGCCTCATCCCAATACGGCACGGTAGGGTAGCTAGTGTAGCGAGGACCAGGGATATTGTACTTGTGGATTAAGGAGTTCATAAGGCAGTACCTCGTGCGCACTGATGGCGCACGAATAATTTAAATAGACTTAAGCATTCTACCAGTTCAGTGCTCACAATCCTAGTCAGAGCCCTTAGGTGGTACAAGCAATGTATGCCGCTTTGGAAGTACCACCCTATCCCGTCAATCTATCGGCCACTTACGATCTAAGGCTTAACTGGCTTTCTTGACAGCAGTCTTTTTAGTCGCGGTTTTCTTTGTTGCTGTCTTCTTCGCTGCTGTTTTAGGGGCCGCTTTCGTCGCTGTCGTTGTCGTGCTTTTCGCCGCACTTTTCGTGGCTTTCTTAGCTGCGGCTTTTTTCGCTGGGCGCGGTTCAAACTCAAAGCTAACCTTACCCTTATTATCTAGCACTA
>CAZIKJ010000135.1:0-1889 GCA_964539685.1 uncultured Pelistega sp. | reverse complement strand
AGAAAATAAAAAATAAGGAGGCAAAATGACAGACAGCATTTTAATCGGATGCGGTGCTGGTTTTTCTGGCGACCGTATTGATGCAGCGCAAGCAGTTGTTAAAACACTTATTCAAAGAAAGCAAAAGAGTGTTTTGATGTTCGAGATGCTAGCAGAAAGAACGCTTGCATTAGGACAACTCGCGAAGAATCAAAATCCTGAGTTAGGTTATGAACCACTCCTAGAAGATATTCTTACCCCAATTATTAAAGACTGTGTAGACCATCAAATTCCAATTGTGAGCAACTTTGGAGCAGCTAATCCAGTAGCGGCAGGAAAGCTAATTCTTCGTATAGCTAAAGCTCAGGGAATAGATAATCTTAAAGTAGCAGTTGTTCAAGGTGATGATATCTTAAACTCTGTCGATCTTTCTAAACTTGAGGTCTGGGAGGGTGACGTAGAGTTAGCGGTTTCAGCAGGAGAGCCGATTGCTGCCAATGTATATTTAGGCGCCAAAGCAATTGCCGATGCCTTATCGCAAGGTGCACAAGTGGTTGTCACCGGAAGAGTAGCTGATCCTGCTTTAGCTCTGGGACCCGTCATGGATCACTTTGCTTGGGATTGGCAAGACTGGGATAAGTTGGCATCAGCGACGATGGCCGGGCATTTGCTTGAGTGTGGTTCACAAGTAACTGGGGGCTATTTTGCCGACCCTGGATATAAAGATGTCCCTGACCTAGCTAATGTAGGCTTTCCAATTGCAGAAATTTTTGACGATGGTAGCGTCATCATTTCTAAAGCAGATAATACTGGTGGGCTTGTTAATAAGAGTACCGTGACTGAACAATTACTCTATGAAATACATGATCCTGCTAATTACTATACACCAGATGTCATTCTTGATATTACCCAGGTTACATTACAGGAAATTGCACCCAACCAAGTTCGCTTAGTTGGGGCCAAAGGAAAGCCCAAACCTAATACATTAAAGTCTACTGTCTCTTATATGGGCAGTTGGTTTGGTGAGGGCGAAATTTCTTATGCTGGCGCGAATGCAGGCCATAGAGCAAAATTAGCGGCAGACGTGATTAAAGAGCGCATTAGAAAAATTAACTCTGATGTTCAGTTTCGCTTAGATTTAATTGGTGTTACTAGCGTCCTAGATTCAAATGATGCATTTTTACAGAAACAACAATCTCTCGATTCTATTAGAGATGTGAGAGTTCGCTTATCTGTTAATGGAGCCAACAAAAAAGATGTTGAACGACTGATGTATGAGATTAACGCCTTATATTGTTGTGGGCCAGCGGGTGGTGGTGGTGTTAGAACTAGTGTAAAAAGCAGCGTGAAAACTGTTTCTTATTTAGTACCACAGCATTTGATCTCAACTGATTTTTACTTTATTAAGGAAAGTTAAATGAGCACTCAAACCATTAAGTTACATGAAATAGCTCATTCACGAGCTGGTGATAAGGGCAATCGCCTGAATATCAGTCTTATTGTCTATAAGGACGAACACTGGCCAATTATTCTTGAGCAAGTTAGTGAAGAAAGAGTGCTGCAGTGTTTTGCTCATAGAGGAGCCACTAAGGTTCAGAGATTCGAGTTACATAATTTAAAAGCATTAAATTTTGTAATTGATAATGTACTTGAGGGAGGAGTTAACTCAAGTCTTAATCTTGACAAGCATGGTAAGTCCAATTCATTCCAATTGCTTGATTTAGAAGTAGTTATTTAAATGATAAACAGGAGACATAATGAATAAGTTTACTAAAATATTAATTGCATCTTTATTAGGTTTTGCTACCATCGGTGGTAAAGCAATAGCGGAAACGCCATATCCAGAAAAACCAATTACCTTTGTAGTGCCTTTTGCTGCGGGTAGTGCGACAGATAAACTTGCTAGGGTT
>CAZIKJ010000134.1:0-1662 GCA_964539685.1 uncultured Pelistega sp. | reverse complement strand
ATAATAAACACATTAATAGCGATTTTTTTGGCGAGAATTTTACGTACCTGATTGGTTGCACCGCTGGTTAATGTCCAATAGATAGGCGCAATAGCCGGGGGATTAACAATAGGCAAAATCGCACCCAAAACAAACAAAAAGCTGGAGGCAACGATGGTGAAATAGTTAATCATTTAAGTTTCGTTAATTTGTTGAGCATATCTAAGATATCACGCTCAAATAAGAGTTGGGTCCGAGGATTTTCTAAGCTGTCACCGTCGATAATAAAGACGTCTTCAGCGCGCTCACCTAGCGTCATGACTTTAGCCATCTGTAAATTGACCTGGTGTTGTTGGAATATATGAGCAAGATTATACAAAATACCAGGGGTATCTGTCGCTGTAATTGATAAGCGCCATGATTTACTGTATTCGTCGGGTTGTAGGTCCACAGTTGGCACGATTGGAAATGTACGAGAACGGCGTACATTAGCGCCCACTTTAAGAATTTGACGACTTGGCTCAAGCAAGTTACTGGGTTCGACTGTGCAATTCAGTGCTTGAGTTAGGCCATGTTCAATAGTGGGAATATGCGCTAGTGGATTACCAAATTCATCAGAGGACACCATAAAACTATCTAAGGCATAGCCATCAGTACTTGTGTGCACTCGTGCATCTAAAATATTAATTTGATTGCGATAAAAATAGGAGGCAATTTTCTTGAAAATATTCGTTGTATGTTTGGTAAACACCACGATTTGAATGCTATCGCTTGCCTCAATTGGACGTGCTTTAACAATGGTTTCTTCCGTTTTGGTATAAGGGAAGAGGATGCGCGTATGCCAAGCAATATCAATTGCTTCGTGACGTAGAAAGTAAGCAACATCCATAGTGTTCCAGAAGCGATCGCGTTGTTCATCAGTTAAACCTGAGAGACGGATAATGGCGTTGGCTTGTTCTTTACGTTGCGATAGAATTGTTTTAGGGTCAAATGAATCCCCCTCGAGTAATTGCAAGGTACTGTGGAATAAGTTCTCTAAGAGTTGAGCCTTCCAGGCATTCCATACTTTCGGGCTGGTACCGCGAATATCGGCTACTGTCAGAATGTAGAGAGCCGTTAAATGCTTACGCGTAGTAACGATTTGGCTAAATTCTTTAATTACCATAGGGTCGGATAAATCGCGCTTCTGAGCGAAAATTGACATCTTTAAGTGGTTTTCAACTAAAAACACTACAAGTTCAACGTCCTCAGGCGGTAGTCTATGTAGCTCGGCAAATTCACGTACATCAATAGCACCAAGGTCTGAGTGATCACCGCCACGGCCTTTGGCAATATCATGAAAGAGTGCGGCGATATACAAGAGATGGGTGCAATTTAACTCAGCTGTTAAACGACTGGCTAGAGGAAACTCCTGCGCATGCTCAGGCATGGTGAAGCGGCGGATGTTGCGCACAACCATTAAGATATGCTGATCAACCGTATATATATGAAATAAATCATGTTGCATCTGCCCTGTAATTTTTCGCCAAGCAGGGATATACATCGCAATGATGCGTAAGCGTGACATCCGTCTTAAGGTATGAACGATACCCTGTTCTTGTTTAAGAATCTGTAAAAAAATATCTTGATGTTCTGGTTTTGCCCGAAATTGCGCATCAATACTTAGGCGAGAATCCCAAATTG
>CAZIKJ010000133.1:0-2487 GCA_964539685.1 uncultured Pelistega sp. | reverse complement strand
CTCTATACCTTTACCTTCTCCGTCTATGTGTCTTCAACCGCTATTCCAGAAAGTTTAAATCTGGCACCAATTGCGATTGTGGATGAGGACCAATCCAGTCTATCTAGACAGATTTCAGGGGCGTTTATCGAGCCATACTTCTTGACTCAAACCACGGAATTGTCGGTGATGGATGAGGGTATGGATGCGGGCAACTTCACCTTTGCTCTTGTGATTCCTGTCGGCTTTCAAGAAGATGTGTTGGCGGGTAATGCGGTAGCGATTCAGCTCAATGTGGATGCCACGCGGATGAGTCAGGCCATGAGTGGCAGCGGATACGTTCAGCAAATCATCATGGCCGAAGTCAATCAATATCTGCAACGTCAGCGGGCAGACACGGTCTTACCTGTGGAGTTAGAGCTACGCACACGCTTTAATCCAACCCGCAATACGGTATGGTTTAACAGCATTATGCAAGTGATTAATAATATTACGATGCTCTCGATTATTCTGACGGGGGCGGCATTGATTCGTGAGAAAGAACATGGCACGATTGAGCATCTCTTGGTCATGCCAGTGACCGTCTTTGAAATTATGATGGCTAAAGTCTGGTCCATGACTTTAGTGGTTATGTGTGCCTCCTTTTTATCCATTAAGCTAGTGGTTGAAACCTTGCTGAATATGCCTATTGAAGGTAGTTTACTCTTGTTTTTTACAGGGACTTTGCTATCCTTATTTGCAACGACCTCATTAGGTATTTATTTGGCCACGGTATCGAAATCCATGCCACAATTTGGTCTCTTAATGATGCTTGTGATGATGCCCCTGCAAATGTTATCAGGGGGTTCAACTCCGCGCGAAAGTATGCCAGAATTAGTCCAACACGTAATGATGATTGCGCCCACCACGCATTTTGTTGAGTTGGCGCAAGCTATTTTATACCGAGCTGCAGGGCTTGATGTAGTGTGGCAACCCTTTTTATTCTTAGCATTAATTGGTGCCTTGTTCTTTTATGTTTCATTGCGCCACTTTGGAAAGACAATTCATACAATGACGTAGGTGAGCATTATTTTTTCCTCACGCCATTGTACTAAAACAATTCATACGGTGACGTAGGTGGAGATGAACCATGGTTTTTAAGACTGATGCACAAATTGCCCAAGAAGCTGTGATGCAACCGATTCAAACGATTGCGGCAAAATTAGGTTTAGGTGCTGAGCAAATATTGCCTTATGGACACTATAAAGCCAAGGTCTATCCACCCGACATCTATCTGCGACCAGCCGCCCAAGGCAAGTTAATACTTGTTACGGCGATTAACCCCACACCAGCAGGTGAAGGCAAGACCACCGTATCGATTGGTCTCGGTGATGCCTTAAAGCGCTTAGGCAAGTCTGCGGTTATAGCATTACGTGAGCCTTCATTAGGCCCAGTTTTTGGGATAAAAGGCGGAGCTGCGGGTGGTGGCTATGCGCAAGTTTTACCGATGGAAGATATTAATCTGCACTTTACTGGTGACTTCCATGCGATTGGGGCCGCGAATAATCTTTTGGCTGCGATGATTGATAATCATATCTATCAAGGCAATGAACTGAATATTGACCCTAAGCGAGTGGTGTGGCGTCGTGCCATTGATATGAACGATCGCCAACTGCGGAATCTGATTAGCGGTTTAGGTAAGGCCACGGATGGGGTGGTGCGCCCTGATGGCTTTGATATTACCGTGGCCTCTGAAGTCATGGCCGTCTTTTGCCTAGCCAGTGACTTGCAAGATTTAAAGCAACGCTTAGGGAATATGTTGGTGGCTTATAGCCGCGATGGACAGCCAATTTATGCGCGTGATTTACAAGCACATGGGGCCATGACGGTTTTACTTAAAGAAGCATTGCAGCCGAATTTGGTACAGACTATCGAAGGCACGCCGGCTTTTTTACATGGCGGACCTTTTGCTAATATCGCCCATGGTTGTAATTCCGTCATCGCTACACGTGTTGCCTCACATCTCGGTGACTATGTTGTTACTGAGTCGGGCTTTGGCGCTGACTTAGGGGCGGAGAAGTTTTGTGATATTAAATGTCGCTTATCAGGCTTAAGACCTGATGTGGCCGTGATTGTGGCAACCATACGTGCTTTGAAATATAACGGTGGGGTGGCACGTGAGGATTTAGCCCAAGAAAATCTAGAAGCATTGGAAAAAGGTCTGCCGAATTTACTCAAGCATATTCGCAATATGAAAGAAGTCTTCGGTCTTCCTGTGGTGGTTGCGCTGAACCAGTTCGCCAGTGATACCGCCGCAGAATTGCAGATGGTGCAAGCCGCTTGCGCAGAGCATGGGGTGACTGTTGCCTTAACCAATGTCTGGGCACAGGGTGGTGCTGGGGGTGAAGCGCTAGCGCACGAAGTCCTAAATCTATTGGAGCATGAGCCCGCTCAGTTTCGTTATGCCTATGCGGATGACTTAAAAATCGAAGAGAAAATTCGTGCTATTGCTCGTAACGTGTATGGTGC
>CAZIKJ010000132.1:0-5450 GCA_964539685.1 uncultured Pelistega sp. | reverse complement strand
CCTTTAATTGAACGTGCTCGCTTGGCAGCGCGCGCATTTACCCTCGCAACTTATCAGTACGATACAACCTTCAGCAAGAGCCCAGATCCAATCAGCTTGAAGAAACTCGTCTGCACCATCGACAAGGGTCTAGAGAATGGGGTCAAGCAAGGTCTGGCCCAAGGTAGCTCAATCGGTAATGGCATGAATTTAACTCGACACCTTGGTAATCTGCCTGCCAACTACTGCACCCCTACCTTCTTAGGTAATCAAGCCAAGGTTCTTGCGAAAGAGTTCAAGACCCTACAGGTTGAAGTCTTAGAGAAAAAACAAATTGAAGCCTTAAAAATGGGTTCATTCCTCTCGGTTGCTGCGGGTTCAGACCAAGCGCCGCGCTTTATTATTATTAAATATAAACCCGCGGGCAAGAACAACAACACTAGTGAGCAAAAACCTATCGTTCTGGTGGGCAAGGGTGTGACTTTTGACACAGGCGGTATTTCCCTTAAACCAGGTCTAGGCATGGACGAGATGAAATACGATATGTGTGGTGCTGCCACCGTACTCGGCACTATGCGTACGATTGCGGAACTCGGTTTGCCACAAGAAGTGATTGGCTTAATTCCTGCGACTGAGAATATGCCTAACGGCCACGCCACTAAACCTGGCGATGTGGTCACCAGCATGTCGGGTCAGACCATTGAAATTCTGAATACCGATGCTGAAGGTCGCTTGATTCTATGTGACGCCCTCACTTACGCAGAACGCTTTAAGCCTGAACTCGTGATTGATGTGGCGACCTTAACGGGTGCGATTATTGTCTCTTTAGGTTATGTGAATACAGGCGTATTTGCGAACAATGATGCTCTAGCGCAAGAATTGGTCGCTGCTGGTAAACAGGCGAATGACACGGCTTGGCATATGCCTATGCAAGAGCCGTATCAAGAACAATTGAAGAGTAACTTTGCGGATATGGCGAATATTGGTGGTATGCCTGGTGGTTCAGTGACCGCTGCTTGCTTCCTATCACGCTTTACTAAAGCCTACCCTTGGGCGCACCTCGATATTGCAGGTACCGCTTGGACCACGGGTAAGGACAAGGGCGCTAGTGGCCGTCCAGTACCACTCCTTATCCAGTTCCTCCTTAATCGCCACACCAAGTAATGCGTGCGATGACTCGACTGGATGTCGCCCACGGTGCAAGCCACCGATTACAAGTCGCTGCCAATACGGTATATAAACAATATCGTAATGGCCAAGCGATCTGGGTGTATTGCACCGATCCCAAGCGTCTGGCTAGTTTTAGCAAGATGCTTTGGTCGATTGAGGATACCGAGTTTGTGCCCCACCATTCTATTCTGGAAGGTGTGGGCAGTTGCTTGGTGCAACTCTGCCAAGAAGATCCAAGTCAATATTTGCTTGAATGGGAAAAAGGTGTCGCTGAACAAGTTCAGACCATGAATGAGCAAGCTAATTCAGAAGTTAGTCCTGCTTCGGAGAATAAATCAGCGAACCTTACGGATGAGCAATCACCAGCGTCGACTGCAAAAGGCGTGGTGAAAGCTAAAATGCCCTTACTACTCAATTTAGACCTGAACTGCCCACCGAACTTTACTGCCTTCGATCGCATCCTCGAGATTGTCTCCACCCACCCTACTGATCAGGAATATGCGCGACAACGTATGCAACAGTATAAGCAAGCGGGACTTAAACCTGCCTTCCATAAATTAGGCTAAGTCCGTAGAATTAATCTAGATTCGCGTATTGATTTAAATTTAGCTTAATTGATCTTAAATTATCAATTTTGCTGGACTCATCAGTTGATGAAGTAATGCCATTAATTAAACTACCTTGTAATATGATGAAAGCAATTCATCGTGTATTATTTCAAGAAGACTTAAAAAATATTGGCACTGAGCGCATTATCCAGTACAATTTCAGGTAATTGTCAGTTTTTAATCTCTCTTGATATCTTTGGAGCTTCAATGAGCAACTTTGACCAGTTTTCACGTCCTAGTGACTTAAACCAGAGCACACAGCTGGTACGTAATAAAGTCTTACGTAACACCTATATGTTACTCGCCCTCTCTCTCGTACCCACCGTAATTGGTGCGGTACTTGCCATGCAACTCAACCTATTTGTAGGTATGTCGCCATGGATTAGCATGATTATCTTCTTTGCCGGTGCCTTCGGCTTGATGTACCTCATTGAGAAGAATAAGCATAGCAGCATGGGGATTGCTTTCTTGCTGCTCTTCACCTTCTTTATGGGCATGATGCTCTCACGTATCTTGACCGTAGTCTTGAGCATGAGTAACGGTGGCGATATTGTAACCATGGCCTTCGGTGGAACAGCAGTGATTTTTGCCGTGATGGCAGGTATTGCCACGACAACAAAGCGTGACTTCACCTTTATGAACAAGGCCTTGATGATTGGCGTGATCGTGGTGATCTTAGCCGCTATCGCCAATATCTTCTTGCAGATGCCTGCACTTACACTAACCATTGCCTCACTCGCCGTGATTATCTTCTCACTCTTAATGTTAGTGGATATTCAACGCATTGTGAACGGTGGTGAAACCAACTATATCTCAGCTACTTTAGCGCTCTACCTAGACATCTATAATGTCTTTGTGAGCCTATTGCAGATCTTGGGTATTGTTGGTGGTGATGATTAATTACCCCTACTAAGCAAAGCAAAAAGCCGTCAGTTTCAAGCTGACGGCTTTTTCATGTTTATTGCCTTATACAAGATCTACTGAATACGGATATGTCTCTTCTTTATCACAATCAGATATTCAACCGTGTACGTTTACGCAAAAGTTTGCCCAACCTTAAATTTCACATCATTGACTTAATATCCGCCTGTCACCTCTTTATCAATCGGATACTCAACCGTATACGTTTGCGTAAAAGTTTGCTTATCATGGGGCTTTAAATTCAGCACCTGTTGATAGCGGCCAAACTCATCCAATTTCACGCCCTTAGGATCGAGCACGCTGACTTTAATATCTTCATGTTGAGATTTTGGCATCACGCCATACACGGTCAAAGCGATAACTTCTTGGCCCTGATTGCTCAAGGAATAGCTCTGCTCAGTACGCACCACCTTGGTTTTATTAATTAAGCCACTATTCTCTTCAAAGCGCTTCATAGGCTCTGCTTTCGCCAGAATTCGTTGATCTTCACCTAACATTTGCTTGAAGCTCTGACCTGGTAAGAGCATCGGTAACTCACCAGAACCCACCAATTTACTGTCAGCAAAACTCAATAAAGCACCTGGTAGTAAGGGGTACGCTAAGGTGTTCTTACCCTCAACGGTCATCAGGACTTTATCCGCCCAGAAGCCTGGATAATACGCATACTCAGGCTTAACCGTCTGCTCTGAGCTGGAGATATGCACCGTCTGTTGTTGCGGCCCAGAGGGAATCGTAACTTTCGAGGCAATGATGAAGGTACTAGCCACCGCATCAGCTTGAATCTGAGCTTGTGGACGACTCGCCGCTTTCGACTGAACCGATGCATCAGAAGCCATTTCAACCATGGCAGGCGCGGCATTCATCGCCATGGGTGCAGGTGCCATAGCAGAACGCTCGCGTGTCAGTGTAGGACGCTCGGGACGAAAGCGAATGTATTGCGGGTCAAGCTCGGGTACTACCCCAACTTGCATAGGACGACCGGTAGAGAATGCTATCGTAATATCTTGCCAATCTTCAGCGGTATGCTGGCTTAGCTGTGCCGCATAATCTAGGGCTAAAGCGTGACTTTGACTATCGTATTGCAATTGATAGCTCGGTACCCAAGAGGCCGCCCAGCTATAGTAGCTTAAGTCCAAGGTCTGTTGTCCTGCCTTATCCACATGTACAGTCACACGATAAGCGTAACTCTGTTGTCCTTGCTGGGCAAGGTAAGCATCATAATCTTCTTTCACTTCAGCTAATTTATCTTCAGCCATCTTCATGCGCTGGCTAAGATCACGGCGTTCTTTATGCAACTGAGTATAACTCGTGCGTGAATAGCTCTGCATCTGTTCAATCTCTTGCATCGTTAAGGGCTGATTCGCTGTGGCCAGACCTTCACGCATGCTTCTCAACAATTCAAGTTGATGGTCGATAACATCCAACTCGTCTCTCAGCTCTGCTATACGCACCTCCTGCTCATCAAGCTCTTTCTGTAAGGCACTTAAGCGCGGATTGGGATAACGCTGATTATCTTGCGATTCCACCCCTTGATTTAAGATTTGCATACTTGCATTACCCTTGGCCTCAAAGCTTGCACTTTGCATATTGCTTTGGGAAGAAAGATTGCGAAAGTACAACTCATGCGTACCAACAGGTAAATCAATCTGCGCCTGACGTTGAATCCACGCTTGATCAGGATATACCAAGACTTGCGTGACACGGGAGTCAATATCAAAACTCGCCGCTAGCGCCGACATGGGGACTAAAGCCAAGCTGATAAAGCCTAAGCGTGAGCAGAGTATAGAGGCGGCAATCGGAGTGAATTTCATAAGGCGTCCTTAGAGAGGTTTATGTACTTGAGCTTATGCTTACTACTATAGACTGCCTAATGGCGATAAAGTTCCCGCTTAGTAAATAACTTACATCTGCCGTAAGGACTGCACCACTTTCCGTGTACTTAACTCTCGTTGCTCTAATAAAGAATCTAAGCGCTCGCGCAGCATCTTGCGTAGCGCTGTTTCTTGGCTAAGATCATTAAAATCTGGGATCTCTTGATCAAAGCCATAACCAATTTCTTTCAATAAGAACCATTCAAAGCGACGTAATACAGCACGCTCATCCATACCCTGAGTCAATAAGCGTAAGGCAAGGTGATATTCGTCATAGAGATAAGGATGCGGGTCTTCTTTGGCTAGGCAACGTAGCAAGAGCTCGTTCATGTACCAGGCTGACATCATATAGCGTGGCGCTAAAATAATTAAGCCGGCAAGTTCAGCACGGGTAATAGTCTTCACCTCAGCTTGCCCAGACCATGAAATTTGCAAGGGCTGAAAATGTGAGAGTATAGGACGCATCACTGAATAAGGACGCTTAGCGCCCTTAGCAATACCCGCAATCAAACCATGGTCTCGAGTCAATAAGGTGGCAATGACCGAGGTCTCACTCCAAGCCGTCGCTTGCAAGAGGAAAGCATCCGCCTCATGCACGCGGTGAATACGTTTGCTCATCGTTTAATTGACTCGTAAGCTAGTGATCGCGGTGCTCATATTCACTGCCTTGTTAAATTATATTGCTCGTGTAATAGCTTATATTGCTCGTGTAATAGCTCGCTCACCAATAAAAAAGCCAGCATCAGCCTCATGCACGCCGTGAATACACTCACTCATAGCCCAAGTCACGTAGCGCGCTTTCTTTCTCGGACCAGCCTTTGCGTACTTTAATATAGACTTCAAGGAATACGGGCTTATCCAATAATTCACGAATATCTTGACGAGCTTCAGTGGCGATGCG
>CAZIKJ010000131.1:0-7282 GCA_964539685.1 uncultured Pelistega sp. | reverse complement strand
ATATTTAAGGTTTATACAATTATCTATTTTGGATATATTTTCTAAAATATATCGAATTGGATAAAAATATTCTCCCTATACATTAACGAGGACTCTCCATGATTTTTATCCCTGATGCAGACATAGAGCGCTTTCTCTTAGAAGATATCGCCATGGGCGATGTCACCCGCCGTAGTCTTCAGCTCACACAGCAAGCAGGACATATCCAATTCTTTACGCGTCAAGAGACAGTCACTAGTGGGGTAGAAATTGCCAAGCGAATATTGCTTAAACTGGGACTCGAGGTCTCGTCTGCAGCGAAGGAAGGCGAGATACTTGCGGCGGGGCAACTTATTCTCTCAGGACAAGGCCAGGTCGCTGCTTTACAACAAGCTTGGAAAGTCGCTCAAAATATCCTTGAGTGGAGTTGCGGTGTTGCCCAAGCTACGGCCAGCTTGCTGCGCGAAGCAAGATCAATTAATCCGCAGATACAGATTGCCTGTACGCGTAAGAGCATTCCTGGCACCCGTCTATTAGCCACAACGGCGGTGTTGAATGGGGGCGGCATTATTCATCGCGCAGGTACTGCAGAAACCGTTCTCGTCTTTGCCAATCATCGCCACTTTCTTGATCAAGCCGTGGACTGGTGCACGTTGGTCGAGACATTACGTATCCGTGCACCAGAGAAGAAAATTGTGCTTGAAGCCGATACTCCCGCGCAGGCGTGTGAGGCCATGCGTGCGCAAGCAGATATCGTGCAACTCGATAAGTTCACACCTGAACAAATTATGGCATGCTTACGCATTGCAGAGCAAACTCAATATCTCGGCAAACTCATTGCCGCAGGTGGTATTCATCAAGAGAATGTGAAAGAATATGCAGCGACTGGGGTGCCAGTACTCGTGACTTCATCGCCTTATTATGCGAAACCTGCGGATATTAAGGTGGTGTTGCGGCCGATTAATGAGCGGGGTTAACAGCATTAAGCGGCCTCATTGCTAATCAACGGACTCTCTATGGCCTAATTGCAATGCTATTGCCGTGCCTCCATAAAGAACAAATCCCAAATCTATAGCAGGTTTCAAGTGAGGCCAAATCTCTTGTTGAGCCTTAGGTAAGGTCTCCAATTTAGGCACGAAAGTAGGCATTATGAGAAACTCCTCTCTGGCAAAGGAGGCGTATCCAGTTCGCAGTAAGCATGCCAAAACGTCCATGATTTAGGAGTAAACCATCCTTGCTCTGCTTCTAATAGAACATTAGCTAACTCAGCAGGTTGAAATTTTTTCAATAATTCAATGACATCGTCAGTCCCGCCTATCTCCATCACCTGTGCGATAACTCTCTTAGGCTGCGTTAGGGCTTCTTGGGGACTTTTCCACCAAATATATTGCTCAGCCATTGTGTTCAAATAAGCCATTTGATCGCTTGAATATGCAAACTGACTCATTCACTCCCCCCCATTATCTTGCTTACTTTTATTATAACTCTCACTACCCCCCTACTCCTACATATTAATCCCCAAAGCTCATCGCATCTAAGGGGGATTCATCAAGAGAATGTGAAAGATCATGCAGCGACTGGAGTGCCAGTACTCGTGACGTCATCACCCTATTATGCGAAACCTGCGGATATTAAGGTGGTGTTGCGGCCGATTAATTAGAAAAACCCTGACAGTTCAATGACTTATCTGGGTTTCTTCGCTTATTAGACTTGCTGATCGCTATATACGTAGAGCGCTATATTCTGGCGGGTCGAGGGGGATTCGAACCCCCGATACGTTGCCGTATACACGCTTTCCAAGCGTGCGCCTTCAGCCACTCGGCCACCGACCCGTTTTTTTTAATTTTCTTTTCTATTTTTCTCTAGCTAAGCCTGTGATTTTAGCATTCTTTCGACGTAACGTGCAATGGTATCGATTTCTAAGTTCACAGGAGTGCCGGCTTTCAAATGTTTTAAGGTGGTCACTTGCACGGTATGTGGGATCAGATTGATGCTAATCACGCAACCTTGCTCATTATCCTCGACACTATTCACGGTTAGGCTAACACCATTCACAGTCACCGAGCCCTTGTAAGCCAAGTATTTTGCGATTTCTTGCGGCGCTTGGATACGCAATTCAAAAGACTCACCGACAGGCTCAAACGAAGCAACCTCACCCTTACCATCCACATGCCCTGAAACTAGATGGCCATCCACCGTGTCCATTAGGCGCATCGCATGCTCTAGATTCACTTCACCGACCTTATCTAAGCCCGCAGTCTTACTCAGGCTTTCGCGTGAGACATCAACTTCAAAACTCTTCTCATCAAACTTCACCACCGTCATGCAGGCGCCTTGAATGGCAATCGAATCACCGAGTTTCACACGACTCATATCGAAGTTCTGCGCGTCAATCTTCAATCGAACGCCATCTTGTCCACTCTCTCCGAGTGAGTTGACTTCACGAATTTGACCAACACCTGTAATAATACCTGTAAACATGCTTTCCTCTTGCTTGATAATCTATGCTAAAGCCACAGATTTAAAACCACTTGAAACTTGGCTGGATGACTTGCATCCCTATTATACGTCTTAACGCCAATGCCACCTAAGCCGCATTGTGCAACCCTGACTCTCACTAAGCGCAAGCACCTTAGCGGACCATCACTAACACCATATCACTTGCACCACATCATTATGCAACTATCACTCGGCAACAATCGCCGCCATCAATGTTTGCCAGCGCTTTATGGCACGTAAGCGTAAGCGCATATCATCGCCCACTTGCTTTTGCTCAATAAATTCAAAATTAAACGACTCTTGTAAATCACTTAAGGCGGACAACTTGAAAGCCCCCAAGCCTGGGCCAAGAATCTTCGGTGCCATATACACGAGAAGCTCATCAATCAGACCCGCTTGTAATAAGGCGCCATTCAGTCCAGACCCCGCTTCCACATGCACTTCGTTGACGCCACGCTCAGCGAGAATTCGCATGACTTCATGTAGATTGATATGTGGCTGTGGTGAGTTAGAACCACCCTGCCCAGCTTGCTGACCATCCGCAGCGACAACGATCACCTCGACATTCTTCTGTGCCAAGCGCTCAGTCTTGGCTTCATCTACACGATTGACGAAGAACCACACCGGTTCACCATTAAACAAGGAGCGATCCTCAGCAATCGCAAACTGGCTATCAATCACGGCACGAATCGGTTGCCGTGATGTTTTAATATAACGAACATTTAAGCTTGGATTATCATACGCCACCGTACCTAAACCTGTGAGTACCACGCTACTGCGGGCGCGCCAATGATGGCCATCAGCACGGGCTTGTGCACCCGTAATCCACTGTGATTGACCATTAGACAAGGCAATCTGTCCATCTAGAGAGCACGCAATCTTACTCCAGACCCATGGACGCTGCTGCGCCATACGTGAGACAAAACCTGGATTTAAGGCCAGCGCCTCCTCGGCCAAGACATTCAAGACAACGTCAATACCAGCTTCGCGTAGCTTCGTCACACCACGCCCTGCAACCAATGGATTCGGGTCACTCATGGCTATCACTACACGACTCGGACGCTCTTTAATCAAGGCATCGACACAAGGTGGAGTTCGACCATAATGACTGCATGGCTCCAAGGTGACGTAAAATGTCGCCCCTGCTAATGCTTGCGCATAGCCTTTTTCATAGGCATCACGGATCGCCATCACTTCAGCGTGTGGGCCACCCACCACTTGGGTTGCGCCCTGCCCTAGTACTTGTCCATCACGCACTATCACGCAGCCAACGCGCGGATTCGGATCGGTCATATACAACACAGACTCGGCCAGGCTTAACGCCTGCGCCATATAGTTAATATCCTGCTGGGCAATGGTATTCATAGTCTATTGAAATTCGCCTACTCTGCTTTGCTTACTTATCCTTATCACCGCACCTAACAATATCACGCCACAACAGTATCACGCCGCAACCGCATCACGCTCAACTGTATCACCCTCAACGTATCAGTATCAACGCTATCAGCCTCAACCGCATCACGCCGCAACAGTATCACCCTCAATCACGACTCTGCGCTATGATCCTGCATCTCTTGAATTGCATGCACAAATTGATTGATGTCTTCGAAACTCTGATAGACAGATGCAAAGCGCACATAGGCCACTTGGTCTAATTGCTTGAGCTCGCTCATGACATACTGACCGATCGTGTCGGTTCTGACTTCTTTATCGGGGTGATTTAGGAGGCGTTCTTGAATGCGGCTGAGGGCCTCATCAAGGGCCTCGGTGGGGACTGGACGCTTGCGCAAGGCTAGACGCATACTCGCGCGCAATTTATCGGCATCAAATTCCATACGGGTGCCATTGCGCTTGACCACAGTAGGCATGGTCAGCTCAATCCGCTCATACGTGGTAAAACGCTTATCACATTGTTGGCAACGGCGACGGCGGCGAATGGCGAGACCATCTTCCGAGGTGCGTGAGTCCATCACCTGAGTATCGCTATGCGAGCAGAAAGGGCATTTCATAGTGGTGCACCTAATAAAAAAGGATTGCTTAGGGTCAATCTTAAGGAATTCTTACGATTAACGCAATGCTTAAACGCAGTATGAATCATCATCACTTCGCTTAAGGCAAAACTAAGCAATCCTGATACTTCTTTACTTCAATAAGAATGGCCTATGGGCCGCTCCTTGCCTCGTCTAAACTGAATTACTCCAGTTTTAATCTTGAGCAATCACGCTTAGGCAACAGAGCTCTTGCGCTGGCCGAAATCGGGGGTTCGAATCCCCCTCGACCCGCCAATCTTATTTATACACAGGGAAACGAGCGGTTAACTCATTCACCTTAGCACGTACCGCTTCTAAATTCGCTTCATCAGTTGGATTATCCAAGACGTCAGCTAATAGGTTAGCGACTAATTCCACTTCCGCTTCTTTAAAGCCACGTGTTGTGATCGCTGGTGTACCTAAGCGTACACCGCTAGTCACGAATGGTTTTTCTGGGTCATTCGGGATAGCGTTCTTATTCACCGTGATATGGGCTTTACCTAGGGCTTCTTCAGCAATCTTACCGGTAATACCCTTGCTACGTAAGTCCACTAACATTACATGGCTTTCTGTGCGACCAGAAACAATTCGTAGACCACGCTTGACTAAGGTGTCTGCTAACACCTGCGCGTTCTTAATGACTTGCTTGGCGTACTCGGCGAATTCTGGCTCTAAGGCTTCTTTAAAAGCGGTTGCTTTAGCAGCAATCACGTGCATTAATGGACCACCTTGAATACCTGGGAAGATCGCTGAGTTGATCGCTTTCTCGAACTCTGGCTTCATCATAATCACGCCACCACGTGGACCACGTAGTGATTTATGGGTGGTTGATGTAACAAAGTCAGCGTACGGTACTGGGTTAGGATACTGACCACCCACGACAAGACCGGCATAGTGTGCAATATCCACCATGAATAAGGCGCCATTCTCATGGGCTACACGACCCATACGCTCAAAATCAATACGCAATGCATAGGCTGAAGCACCACCCACGACGAGTTTAGGCTTATGCTCTTTCACTAAGCGCTCATATTCGTCGTAGTCGATTTCTTCATTTTCGTTCAAGCCGTAAGAAATAAAGTTGTATAACTTACCTGAAGCGTTCACAGGTGAACCGTGGGTTAAGTGACCACCTTCAGCCAAGCTTAGACCCAATACGGTGTCGCCTGGTTTAAGAACCGCCATGTACACGGCTTGGTTTGCTTGTGAGCCAGAGTTTGGTTGTACGTTCGCACACTCAGCACCAAACATTTGTTTCAAGCGATCAATCGCTAACTGCTCAACAATATCAACATACTCACAACCGCCGTAATAGCGCTTACCTGGGTAGCCTTCGGCATATTTGTTAGTCAGTTGAGTACCTTGCGCTTGCATCACTGCTGGGCTGGTATAGTTCTCAGACGCAATCAGTTCAATGTGCTGCTCTTGACGTACGTCTTCTTTCTGAATGGCAGCCCATAGTTCTGGGTCTTGCTTGTCTAATGTTAATGAACGATCAAACATTCAATGCTCCTTTGTGGAATTTTAAGCACTTAAGCGTGGGTTAAGAGTATAGGTACCAATAATGGTATCTTGCGCAAGAATATGCGGCTCAATAGCGGCCAATACATCTTCTGCACGGAATACACCGTCGACAGGCACACGGTCAATGTCTAAGGCATATAAAGTAAAATGGTAATGGTGAACAATTGAATCATTGAACGGTGGGCATGGGCCGTCATAGCCAAAGTACTGACCCGCCATATCGTGATCATTCGCAAACCAATCAGTGTAATTATTAATACCTTGACGGGTCTCGTTATGGGTTGAAGGACCCGCCTTACCCTTAGGGGTAATTTCTTTCGAGTAGGCACCTGCCTCGATTGATTTCGCCGTGGCAGGAATATCGATCAGAGTCCAATGGTAAAAAGGCACACGCGGTAAATCCGCTGGAATCTCACGATCCGTCTGATTCACATCATCACCCTTGGATGGCACATCAACGTCAACGCAGATCATGACAAATGAGCGTGTACCTTCAGGGGCATCACTCCACGAGAAATCAGGGTTAATATTGTTTGATAAAGCAATATTCGAAACCGGATCAATCTTGCCAAATGCATGGCTAGGATGAATAGATTCCATATGTTTTAGAGCTAAACTAGATAATTTCATATCGTCTTCTCCTAAAAGGTATTGCTAAGCACATCACGTGCGCTATCTCAATAGATAAACAACTTTGAGGCTTACCACAAGCATCATGATAACTAAGTTGGTAAGCTTAGATAAGCACTTACGCGCTTAGCGTCACGCGTGCAAATTTACGCTTACCAACTTGAATTACATAAGTGCCTGCTTCAAGTTGCAAGCCCTTGTCTTCGACTTTCTGACCGTCAACTTTCACCCCACCTTGCTGGATATTACGCGAGGCTTCTGAGCCTGAGCTCGCCAAACCTGCATCACGTAGAATCGCCACGATACCTAAAGGCGTGCTTAAGCTCACCTCGGGCATCTCATCAGGGATAGCACCATCGCGGAAACGCGCTTCAAAATTCGCCAAGGCTTGCTCTGCAGCTGCTTGGTTATGGAAACGCGTAATCATTTCCTGGGCCAAGGCGACTTTGACATCGCGGGGGTTCATGCCCTCTTCGGTGGCTTTTTTCAACGCAGCAATTTCATCTAAAGTTTTGGTAGAGAGAAGCTCATAATAGCTCCACATCAGCTCATCCGAAATCGACATCATCTTGCCAAACATGCTATCAGGCTCTACAGTGATACCGATATAGTTGTTCTTG
>CAZIKJ010000130.1:0-6239 GCA_964539685.1 uncultured Pelistega sp. | reverse complement strand
AATCGGCACTCAAGAAAGAAGGCGAGAAGTTGCAAAATATGCGACCGGTGCAAGAGAAGCCTGATCGTATTTATATTATGACTCCACAAGCGCGCTTGATTGAGCTACCTGAGGGTTCGACCCCAGTAGACTTTGCTTATAGCCTACATACAGACCTAGGGCATCGTTGTCGTGGTGCGAAGGTGGATGGTCAATTAGTGGCCTTAAATACGCCCTTAAAGACAGGGCAGACAGTCGAGATTGTGGCGGCCAAATCAGGTGGCCCTTCGCGCGATTGGTTGAATCCTCAACTAGGTTATTTGCATAGTTCACGAGCGAAATCTAAGGTACGACTATGGTTTAATGCGATTGAGCTACAACTGCGCATTACGAATGGTCAAGAGCAAGTTGAAAAAGAATTACAGCGCCTGGGCAAGACCTCGGTTAATCTGGAGCAATTAGCGGCTAAATTGGGTTTTGCACGTTCTGACGACTTATATGTCGCGGTGGCTAAGGATGAGTTCAGTCTGCGCCAAATCGCTCAGGCTTTTGTCGAGACTGAGGAAGAGGGTAAGGATGAGGCCTTAGTGGCGCGCAAGGTGGGTGCTTTAAGTGCAACCAATACTGGTAAGAGTGGCGTGCTAGTGGTGGGTGTCGACTCACTGATGACGCAATTGGCGCGCTGTTGTCACCCAGCTCCTCCTGATGATATACGTGGTTTTGTGACGCGCGGTCGTGGGGTGTCGATTCATCGCAGCGATTGCCCTTCCTTCAAGGTCTTGGAGCAAAAGGATCCCGAGCGTGTGATAGACGTGGACTGGGGGCTGACAGGCGAGACGGTCTATCCCGTCAATATTCAAATTGTGGCGATGGATAGGAATGGTTTGCTACGTGATATTTCTGAGGCGTTCGCTAAAATGAAGCTGAATGTGGTCGGCGTGAATACCCAGACCAAAGAGTCAACGGCTTATTTAAACTTTACAATTGAAATTAAAAATGGCGAGCAACTGAATAAAGCCCTTAAATCGATTAGCGATATCCCAGCAGTAACGGGCGCTAGACGGGTATAAATCAGGTATAATGAAGCCTTACTCATGAAATTATAAAAAAGAGTGCATACTTTCGTGCAGCCTTGTAATTGTTTGCTGAGACCGCTTAAGCGAGCAGCATAGCGTTATTCAGGCATGCTCGGGGGTTTGCCTTATGGATTGCAAGGCTTAGGAGTCATTTTGGACAATGTAAATTTACCCGATGAGCGCGGGCATTTTGGCAAATACGGTGGTTTATTCGTCGCCGAAACTTTAATGCATGCGCTAGATCAGCTGAATCAAGCATACGAGAAATATAAGGATGATGCTGAATTTTTAGCGGAATACGCTTATGAGTTACAACACTTTGTCGGGCGCCCAAGCCCGGTATATCATGCAAAGCGTTGGTCGACTCAATTGGGTGGAGCACAAATTTGGCTAAAGCGTGAAGATTTAAATCATACTGGTGCACATAAGATTAATAACTGTATCGGTCAGATGTTATTAGCACGCCGCATGGGTAAAACTCGTATTATTGCTGAGACGGGTGCGGGTATGCATGGTGTGGCGACGGCGACAGTAGCAGCTCGTTATGGGCTTGAGTGTATCGTGTATATGGGTGCTGAAGACGTGCGTCGTCAAGCCGCTAACGTACACCGCATGAAGCTATTAGGTGCGACTGTCGTGCCTGTTGAGTCTGGCTCTAAAACCCTGAAAGATGCGCTGAATGAAGCTATGCGTGACTGGGTAGCGAATATTGATAATACTTTCTATATCATTGGTACTGTAGCGGGACCACATCCGTACCCAGCCATGGTGCGCAACTTCCAACAAGTGATTGGTCAAGAGTGTCTGGTACAAATGCCAGAACACGCGGGCCGTCAACCTGACTACGTGGTCGCTTGTGTGGGTGGTGGCTCGAATGCAATGGGTATTTTCTATCCTTATATTCCACATGCTCAGGTGCAGTTACATGGCGTAGAGGCTGCGGGCGAAGGTCTTGATACACCACGTAATGCCGCTTCGATTAATGCGGGACAGGTAGGTGTGTTGCACGGTAACCGTACCTATGTGATGCAAGATGCCGATGGTCAAGCACAAGAGACGCATTCGGTATCGGCTGGTTTGGATTACCCAGGTGTAGGCCCTGAACACGCGTGGTTGAATGATTCAGGTCGTGCGCAATATAAAGCGATTGATGATCAAGAAGCCTTGAAAGCATTCCATGATTGCTGCCGTCTTGAAGGTATTCTGCCGGCCTTGGAATCTTCGCATGCCTTAGCCTATGCGGCAAAACTCGCGCCAACTTTAGCGCAAGATAAAATTATTTTGGTTTGTCTGTCAGGACGTGGTGATAAGGACGTGCACACCGTGGCTGAATATAGTCAAATTCAATTGTAGGGAGTGAAAATGTCAGTTAAACGTATTGATCAGGCGTTTGCCAAAGCAGGACAACGCGCTGCGTTAATCCCCTATATTTGCACTGGTGATCCGAATGCTGAGACGACCTTGGCATTAATGCATGAATTGGTTAAAAATGGCGCCGATGTGATTGAGCTCGGTGTGCCTTTTTCCGATCCGATGGCCGATGGTCCCGTGATTCAATATGCCAGTGAGCGTGCGCTTGCTGGTGGTATGACCTTGCGTAAGGTGTTAGAGATTGTGGCGCAGTTCCGTGCCGATGACCAAGATACACCGGTGGTCTTAATGGGCTATGCGAATCCTATCGAAGCCATGGGTCGTGCAGAATTCGCTAAGAATGCTGGCGCGGCAGGGGTTGATGGTGTGTTAGTTGTGGATTACCCACCGGAAGAATTTGATGATTTTGGTGATATGCTTAAACAAGCGGATATTGCCCCGATTTTCTTATTAGCGCCAACCTCAACCGAAGAGCGTATTAAGCGTATTGCTGAAATCGCCAGTGGTTATGTTTACTATGTATCGTTACGCGGGGTCACAGGTTCTTCGGCACTAAATATCGAAGAAGTTGAACAACGCGTTAAAGCGATTAAACAATTTGTTAAAATTCCTGTCGGTGTAGGTTTTGGTATTAGTGATGCCGAAAGTGCTAGCCGAGTTGGTGCCGTAGCTGATGCGGTGGTGATTGGTAGCAAACTGATTGATACCATGCAGAAAGCGTTGCAAGGCCAAGTGGCTGCTGCGCCATCAGAACCAGTGGTTAAGGCTGCTGGCGAATGGATTGCAGGCATTGCTAAGGCCTTAGCTCAAGTCAAATAAGGATAAGAAATGACTTGGTTAGATAAGATTTTACCTCCACGCATTAATAAGAATAGCGATTCAACGAATCGCCGCGTGCCTGAGGGTATTTGGGTTAAGTGCCCATCGTGTGATACGGCTTTATACCGTGATGATTTGGATAAGAACTTAAATGTCTGTCCAAAATGTAATCATCATTTGCGTTTAGCGGCTCGTGCCCGCATTGATTCTTTATTGGATCCTGAGGGCCGTGTTGAAATTGGTGAGTCAGTACGCTCGACTGACCCCTTGAAATTTAAAGATACACGTAAGTATCCTGAGCGCCTAACGGAAGCCATGAAACAAACTGATGAGACCGATGCATTAGTGGTTATGAGTGGCACCATGCATTCAGTGCCTGTGACCTTGGCCTGCTTTGAGTTTAACTTTATGGGCGGCTCAATGGGCTCTGTGGTGGGCGAGCGTTTTGTTCGTGGTGTTAAAGCGGCGATTGAGAATAAAACTGCGTTCGTCTGTGTGGCGGCATCAGGTGGCGCACGTATGCAAGAGAGCTTGTTCTCTCTTATGCAGATGGCGAAAACCAATTCTATGTTGACGCGCTTGTCCGAGCATGGTCTACCATTTATTAGTATCTTGACGGACCCAACCATGGGTGGTGTATCGGCGAGTTTTGCCTTCATGGGTGATGTGGTGATTGCCGAACCTAAAGCCTTAGTTGGCTTTGCGGGTCCTCGTGTGATTGAGCAAACTGTGCGTGAGCAATTGCCTGAAGGTTTCCAACGTGCTGAATTCCTCTTGGAAAAAGGCGCTATCGATATGGTTGTTAACCGTAAAGATATGAAGGAAGAGGTTGCACATCTAATTGCCTTATTATTGCGTCAATCGACCGAAATGGTTGAGGTATAATTTGCGGTATTGTTGAGCGCTATTGAACGCAAAAAAGTGGCCTAGAATAAATTCTAGGCCACTTTTTTTGCTTATAACACTTTAGCGAGCATCTTGCTGTTAAGCGAGTCATCAGCAGCTAAGCGGGTTAAGTGCGTAGCTGCTGATGATATGTGACTATGCCTCAGATTTGGTTTCTACCAATTCTAATGCTTGCTCTTGGATGAGGACTGCAGGTTTGCGGGCTCGACCAAGGACAACAGGTGCTTCGGTGATTTGAGTTACCGCATCACTCTTAGTCTCAATCCACTGCATACCCGCATTCTCTAACATATTACTTAAGCTTTGCTTATTAATAGAGGTATTGCTTGAGCTTACTGGTGCTGATGTGGCTTCAATGTTTGCTGTATCAGCTGCTGCGGTATGAGCAACTATGGCATCAAGGGCTGCGGTTTCAATCGCGGCTGTATCAACAACGGCTGTATCAGAAACTGCATTCTCAATCGCTGCATCATTAACGAGCGAGGCTTCAGCAGCTGCTGGACTTGCCGTTTCAACAAGCACCTGAGCAACGACCTCAGCTGCTTCAGTAGTTGTCGCTTCGGCTGGTGTCAGCACAGTTTCAGCAACTGAAGGTGCTTCAACTTCTTGGATAACATTGATGGTTTCAATCACAGCTTCACTTGCCGTAGCTGTCACACTAGGAGCTGCTTTAGGGGAAGCTTCTGAGCTTGCCGCCTCAGCGCTTGCTGCTGCTTTGGTTTCTGCCGCTTCAGCTACCGCTGCTTGGGCTTGTGCGACTTCAGTAGTCGGTGTCGCTGAGGCCGCTACAGCCGGAGTCTGTTGAACAGATGAGGCGAGCTCTGTCGCTGCACTTGTTGCCACTGCGGTTGCAGGGATCTCAGTAGCAACACGGGTCTGCTCTACTGGCACACTTGCGTTAATATCAGCTGTTGGCTGAGTTTTTACCACTGCAATATGTTCGCCTGGACTTGCTGCCGAGCTGACGGCTAATGATTCATTACCTACGGTAATCGGCTCTTGAGATACCACAGATACACGCTCTGCGCTAGCCGCAACTTCGCTTGCGACGGCTACAGCACCAGCCGCTGCTAAGGTAGATGGAGCTAGTTTTGCAGGTTCGTGGCTTTGTTGTTCAAGTAAGACTTCGTTCGGTACAAATGCTGTACTTTCAACACTCTTATCTTCATCACCAGCACGACGGCTACGACGTGGACGACGACGACGACGACGTGGTTCGGCGCCACTGTCTTCATCATCTTCACCACGTTGAGCGATAACAGCAGCTTGACCTGGTAAGAGTTCTTTCTCTACCGCTTGCTTGGCCACTTGGCGCTTAGGAATATTAGGTGCGACTTCAGTTGCTGCGCTATCTTGTGCAACAAGATTATCGCTCAGCTCAACTTGATTGACTACGCTGGTCTCTTCGTCACGACGATTACGTGAGCGACGACGATTATTGCTACGTGTTGTTTGCTCTTGCTCAAGATCCTGTGTTCTCACGTCTTGTGGGCGAGCTTCAGCGGTCTTATTGTCCTGTGGGCGTTCAGTGCGGCGATTGTCTTCACCTTGGCGCTTGTTTTGCGCTTGGCGTTGGCGATTACCTTGCTGATTACCTTGTTGGTTACCATTGCGTGTGTTCTTATCGTCATCCTCGGTGCTACGCTCATTAGAACGATCGTTGCGACGGCGGTTGTTTTGGTTTTGACGATTTTGTTGGTTCTGACGCTTGTCACCATCACGCGGTTTCTGTTGCTGGCGGCCTTGCGATTTTTTCTGGGCATGCTCTTTAGGCGAGGTCTCTGCAACGGGCTCATATGGCTTACGCGCAAACCATGAAATGACTTTCTGGAAGAAGGTCATGGTTGGCTGTTCTGGTTCAACCTTAGCCACTGGCGCAGGTGCTGGCGTATCGCGATGGATACCTTTGACCAAGGCTTCAGGGCGGGCTTTTTCTTCGGTTTTCTCTTTCTGAGTTTCCCAGGTTGTTGGGGTAGCCAGCGGTTGCTCAATCATCTCTAAGCTAGACTTTTGCTCGTCCATGCGAGGGTCGTCATAACGTACGCGCTCAATATGATGGTGCGGTGTTTCGAAATTCTTATTTGGAAT
>CAZIKJ010000129.1:0-6876 GCA_964539685.1 uncultured Pelistega sp. | reverse complement strand
TGAGGCGATTGTTGAGGCTGGTTTTGAGGTGCCTTTAGTGCTTACCCAACCCGATCGACCTGCAGGCCGTGGTATGAAATTGCAGGCCAGTGCGGTGAAGCAAGAGGCGCTTAAGCAAGGTGCTGAAGTCTTACAGCCGATGAGTCTACGCTTAGACGGGAAGTACCCCGAGCAGGCACAAGAGGCTAAAGAAAACCTTGAAGCGCTACGTCCCGATGTGATGGTGGTAGCCGCTTATGGTTTGATTCTGCCGCAATGGGTGCTGGACTTGCCGAAATATGGTTGCTTAAATATTCATGCGAGTCTGCTGCCACGCTGGCGCGGCGCAGCACCGATTCAACGCGCGATTGAAGCGGGCGACAGCCAGACGGGAGTGGCGATTATGCAGATGGATGTGGGTCTGGATACGGGGGATGTCATTCTGGAAAAAAGGCTGGCGATTGAGCAACAGAATGCCGCACAATTGCATGACCAATTAGCTGATATAGGTGCTCAAGCGATTGTTGAAACCTTGAATAAATTGGCTTTTGAGCGTGTACGCTTAACGGCTGAGATGCAGCCCGAAGACGGTGTGACCTATGCCGCTAAATTGGAGAAAGCGGAAGCGGCTTTAGACTTGCAGCAAGATGCGCTAACGCTAGGGCGTCGTATCCGTGCTTTTAATCCCGTGCCAGGCGCCAATTTGCGCTTGCCTGGTTTGGCTGAGCCCGTGAAAGTGTGGCAGGCCGAGGCTTTAGATATTCAGAGTGCTGCTGAACCTGGGACTGTGTTGCAGGCGACAAGCGAAGGTATCGATATCGCCACAGGTTCTGGTGTCTTACGCCTACTTGAACTGCAAAAAGCAGGCGGTAAGAGACAAGCGGTTGCGGCTTTTGTGAGTGGCTGGAAACTGCCTGAGTAATGAGGTTTATGCTTTAACTAAATCTGCAAATAAGTCATACTCTGAGGTTTCGGTCACGCGACATTTGACGATTTGGCCAGGGCGTACATCATCACCTGCGTTCAAGAAGACTAAGCCATCAATTTCGGGCGCATCGGCGTGTGAGCGACCGATAGGAATGCCATCCTCGTCAATTTCGTCAATGATAACGTCAATTTCGCGGCCAATCTTCTGCTCAAGGCGTGCTGCGGAGATGGCTTGTTGGTGGAGCATAAAGCGCTCCCAACGGTCTTGTTTTACATCTTCTGGTACTTGGTCGGGTAAGTTATTCGCAGGAGCACCTTCGACATCGGAATATTGAAAGCAGCCGACGCGATCTAATTGTGCCTCAGTGAGCCAGTTCAATAGATATTGGAAATCTTCTTCGGTTTCACCTGGGAAGCCCACGATAAAGGTTGAACGAATCGTGAGTTCTGGGCAAATTTCACGCCACTTCTTGATGCGTGCTAGGGTCTTATCCTCGAAGGCGGGGCGCTTCATGGCTTTAAGGACTTTAGGGCTGGCGTGTTGGAAGGGAATGTCTAAGTAAGGCAGTACTTTGCCTTGCGCCATCAGAGGAATGATGTCGTCCACATTCGGATAGGGGTAGACATAGTGCATACGCACCCAAACACCCATCTCACCGAGTGCTTCGCAAAGCTCTAACATGCGAGTTTTAATGGGGCGACCGTTCCAGAAGCCGCTACGGTATTTCAGATCAACGCCATAAGCACTGGTATCTTATGAAATTACGAGGATTTCTTTGACGCCCGCATTCACTAAGCGTTGTGCTTCGTCCAATACATCACCAATCGGGCGACTGACTAAATCACCGCGCATAGAGGGGATGATACAGAAGCTACAACGGTGGTTACAGCCTTCAGAGATTTTTAAATAGGCGTAGTGACGAGGGGTGAGCTTAATGCCTTGTGGTGGCACTAAGTCGACGAAGGGGTCGTGCTCTAGATCCGGTGGCACGACTTCATGTACCGCGCGCACCACTTCTTCATATTGTTGTGGGCCGCTGACTGAAAGTACGCTTGGGTGGACTTGACGAATCACGCTTTCGTCCACGCCCATACAGCCTGTAACGATGACTTTACCATTCTCTGAAATTGCTTCACCGATGGCATCTAAAGACTCAGCCTTGGCGCTATCAATAAAACCACAGGTATTAACGACCACGACATCTGCACCTTCATAAGAGGGCGAAATCTCATAGCCTTCAGTGCGTAGTTGCGTCAAGATGCGCTCAGAGTCAACAAGCGCTTTAGGACAGCCTAAGCTGACAAAACCTACTTTAGGGGCAGACATGGGAAAACCTTTTTGGTAAAAACTTAATGAGGCATATTTTACCATTAATGCGGATACAAACTTGTTCCTAGAGAGTAGGTTTTCTGCTAACTTGATATTCTATGAGCGACTTATCTTCGCGTTTATCTGATGCTAGACAGTCCTTAAGTCAGTGTCATTAGTAAAGCTAAGTTTGGCGTTGTGATTTATCCGTGTATGCCATGTATTCGGCATGCTTGAGGTGTATTCATTCCTTAATGAAATACCAGTTGTGAATGAAATCTTTGCTAAACTACCAACATAATGATTATTGATTACCCTCATGAAGACATCGACGCCACACGTAACGCCCCATCAATCTCCCAGCTTGTCTGAGGTGCTATTACCTGCGGCTGACTGTGTGCGGGCTGTATTGGCTGGTCGCTCCTTAACCGATGCCTTGGCTGAGGTGGATCCTAGCTTACGCGCTTCGGTGCAGTCGATTAGTTTCTATACGATGCGCCAGTTAGCGACAGCGCAGGCTTTAAGCGCCCAATTGTTGACGAAAAAGGCACCGAATCCTATGGTGCATGCGCTACTCTTGACGAGTCTATGTTTGCTGAGTGTGCCAAGTCAGGCTAGAGACGATGGACAGCAGCAAGGTGGTGAGCAGAATGAGTGCCCAGAAGATATGGTGCTGAATCAGGGACTAAGCAATGAATTGAATAAGGAGCCGAGTCAAGTTGCTAAGGCAGCGGTGAGCTTGTCCAGTTCTATACCAGCCCCTTCTATCTATGCGGCCATTCCTTATTATGCTGCACATACCGTGGTTGATCAGACGGTTAAGGCGGCACAAAATCATAAGAAATGCGCGCCATTTAAGGGCTTGCTGAATGCTTGCTTGCGTCGCTTCTTACGTGAAAAATCAGACCTGATGCAGCAGGCTTTGCAAGATGAGCAGGTGCGCTATGGTTTTCCTTCATGGTGGATAGGCATGATTAGGAAAGCCTATCCTGAGCAATGGCAGGCGATTCTCGCCTCAGCGAATACACCTGGGCCACTGACTTTACGGATTAACCGTCGTCAGGGTTCGCGCACCGACTTTTGCCAATTACTTGAGCAAGCAAATATGGGGTATGAGTGTGTGGGTGAGGATGCGGTCGTGTTGCAGCAAGCCGTGCCGGTGTCGCAAATCCCTGGTTTTGAGCAGGGCTTATGTGCGGTACAAGATGCGGGTGCGCAGCTAGCGGCGCAACTACTGCCGCTGCAGGATGGTATGCGAGTGCTAGATGCTTGCGCGGCACCGGGTGGTAAAACAGCACATATTTTAGAGCGCGCTGATGTGCAGATGTGGGCTTTAGATATTGAGCCACAGCGCTTAGCGCGCGTGCAGCAGAATCTGATGCATCTTCAACTGATGAGCGATAAGGTGCATTTGCTACAAGCGGATGCGGCCGATACGGCGAGCTGGTGGGATGGTCAGTATTTTGATGTGATTATGGCGGATGTGCCATGCACGGCGTCGGGGATTGTACGTCGTCACCCTGATATTAAGTGGTTGCGGCAGTATGAGGATATTGGCAAAACCGCAGCCTTACAACGTCAAATTGTGCAAGCGCTTTGGCAGACCTTAGCGCCAGGCGGATATTTTCTTTACATCACCTGCTCAATATTTCCACAAGAGGGTGAGGAGCAAGCTGCATTTATTATGCAGGCCTTACCAGATGCGCAGCGCTTAGCGGCACCAGGCCAGTTGTTGCCGATTGCCCAGGAAGGGCAGATGCGTGCTTTGCACGATGGCTTTTTCTATGCTTTATTTCGTAAGGGGTAGCGCATGATAGGGCGAGGTGGTGCACGCTGGTGGCTAGTTTTATCACTCTTGCTAAGTGCTATTTTCGCGCTCTTGTTCTGGGCCTCAACGGCATTCGCGGAATTAAGTTCGCGCGCTGATTTTCGTGAAATTCAGGTGCAACGAACCGACAGCGCAGATTTGCCTTATGTGATAAGCTCTGAGATTGACCTACAGTTAAGTGATGAGTTGCGCAATGCCTTGGAACGTGGCGTACCCTTATTCTTTACGCTTGAGTTAAGAGTCTACCAGCCGCGTAAGTTTTGGTTGGATAGTTTGGCGTTAAAGCAGTCGCATACCTGGCGTGTACAATACAACGCCTTATTACGGCAGTGGCGTGTTGTCACAGACCAAAGCAGTGTGCAGGAATTTAGTTTAGATGCCTCCTTGGCGCATATTAGTGGGCTTTATCGCTGGCCAATTGACGCTTGGCAGCAATTAGAGCCTGCTGTGCAATACGAGGGGCGAATGCGTTTAAAGTTGGATACATCTTTATTAGCAAGGCCGTTTCAGATTACCGCCATTAACAATAGTAGTGCTTGGTCACTTTCATCGCCATGGAAAAATTTCACCGTTCATCTTTCGGCAGTAAAACCCAGTTCCTAGTCAGGTGGACACTGCGCTTAAGCTTTATGGTCGCCGTGATTGCGACGGTGGTTTTGCTCGCCCTATTAGTTGGCTCGACCGGGAATACTTCACGCTTTGCGCAGCAATTTGACATCCTCTTGCTGTTTAACGGCTTATTAGCGCTCTCCTTATTTATCTGGGTGGTGATTTTATCGTTGCGCTTGTATCGTCAGGTAAAGCACAAGAAATTTGGGGCGCGATTAACCTCACGTTTCGCCTTCTTCTTCGCCTTGGTGGCGGTGATTCCAGGGGTGATTATTTATCTGCTTTCGGTGCAGTTTATGTCGCGCTCAGTGGAGTCTTGGTTTAACGTTAAAGTAGATAGTGCCTTGGAGTCAGGCTTGCAATTGGGCCAGGCCTCCTTGGATACCATGACGTTGGACTTACTAAATCGTGCGCGTATTCTGGCGACTAACTTAGGTAGTGAGGTAGATGCCGATTTGCCAGCGGCTTTAAATCGCTTGCGAGAGGATAACCCGATTTCTGATGCCTTAGTGTTGACCAGTTCTGGCAATCGCGCGCTGGCTTTTTCCAGTGCTAACTTCGGTTCACTATTACCACAGATGCCGCCTGCATCGGTCATTAATCAGCTACGCTTGGCACGTCAATACGCCAGTACTGAAGAGGTGGGTGATCCTGATGCGCCGATAAAATCTTTTCAGATACGTGTGATAGTACCAATTTTTTCGAACAATGCGCGAATTGATTCTTCCTTGACCTCCTTAAGTAGCAGTGGTAGTAGTGAGCCTTATTGGTTGCAGTTAACACGTTGGATTCCTGATAGCGTCGCGAATAACTTGAATGAAGTGCAGAATGGTTATCGTGATTATGAGGAATTAGCCTTATCTCGCTCGGGTATTCGACAGTTATTTGGCATTACCTTAACCATGGCCTTGTTATTGACAGTCTTTGCCTCTTTAGGGATTGCCTTAGCCATTGCCCGTCGTCTCGTGGAGCCGCTTTTGACTTTGGCCGAAGGTACACAGGCGGTGGCTGCGGGTGATTACCGACAGATTCCTGAGCCAGAATTACGTGATGAAGTTGGCCAATTAAGTCGTTCTTTTAACTTGATGACTGAGCAGCTTGAAGAGGCGCGACGTCAGGTGCAGAGCAATCGCTTACAACTGGAGCGCTCTAAAGTTTACTTAGAAAGTGTCTTGGCGGGTTTGAGTACGGGGGTGATTGTATTTGATGAGCGATTCTGTGTCTCTATGGTGAATAAGGGTGCGCAACTGATTTTGAATGAGGACCTGAGTTGGTTAATTGGACGCCCCTTAGAAATTAACGACAAGCTGCTCAATTTCGCTCAGACTATTCGTCGCGCTTTCTCGGCGCATGCGGCAGTGGGTTCGGAGCGCTTGTACTGGCAAGAACAGACTGAATTGGTCTTAATTGATGAGCAAGATCGTGAGCGAACCATTACCCTGTTAATGCGTGGCACACACTTGCGCGTGGATGAGCAAGCCACTAGCTATCTCCTTGTGTTTGATGATATTTCTGAAGTGATTTCGGCGAGTCGTGCTGTCGCTTGGGGCGAGGTGGCAAGGCGCTTGGCGCATGAGATTAAAAATCCTTTAACGCCTATTCAGTTATCGGCTGAGCGTTTGCAGATGAAGTTACATGATAAGCTTTCTGAGCAAGATGCCCAGTTGTTGGATCGTTCAACCAATACGATTGTTAACCAAGTATTCTCCTTAAAAACCATGGTAGATGATTTTAGAGAGTATGCGCGCACGCCTCCTGCACAGCTGCAAGCGGTAGATTTGAATGCCTTAGTAACAGATATTGCCATTCTCTATGGTTGGTCGCCTGAAGGTAATCAAGAAGAATTGCTCTATCGTCAAATTAGTTTAAACTTAGACCCTGATTTGCCCTTAATTGAAGCCGACCCAACACAGATACGCCAAGTCTTTAATAATGTCTTATCGAATTCGCGTGATGCCATGGAAGATATGGATTTGGAAGGTGATACACCAGGAATTAAGATTCAAACAAAGTATCTCTTAGGTGAGCAGGCTGAGGCAATGCAAGGGGTTCGCATCACGATTGAAGACCGCGGTCCAGGTTTTCCGCAGCATATTTTGCAAAAGGCTTTCGAGCCTTATGTGACGACTAAGGCACATGGAACAGGTCTAGGTTTAGCTATCGTGCGTAAGATAATTGAAGAGCATGGTGGCAAGATTGATATCTCTAATGGCAAATGCGGAGG
>CAZIKJ010000128.1:0-10270 GCA_964539685.1 uncultured Pelistega sp. | reverse complement strand
CCTTATTGATTGAAGTGGTGTTAACAGCCTTCTTCCTCATTATCATTCTTGGCTCAACTGACGATCGCGCCCCTAAAGGCTTCGCTCCTATCGCTATCGGTCTAGCCTTAACCTTAATCCACTTGATCAGTATCCCTGTCACTAACACTTCAGTGAACCCTGCGCGTTCAACTGGTGTTGCTCTATTCCAAGGTGGTTGGGCTGTAGAACAATTATGGTTATTCTGGTTTGCACCTATCGTTGGTGCGATTATTGGTGCCTTAATTTATAAGTGCGTTATTGGCTGCACAAAATGCGCTAAAGCATAAGCCACTTAATTGCTAAGGTAAAAGCGGCTTAAGCCAGTTAAGTCGCCAGAAAGCTAAAGGCTGCATCCATTATCGGACGCAGCCTTTTTTCTTTTTTCAACTTTTCCGTTCCTTATAAATCATAGCGCCCTACGGTAATCCTCGCGATAGGTCCTATGTCCCGTATGAATAAGCCCCTAGTCCTCAAAGACGCTACGTTAGACTAGCCATTATTTCGTATTAATTAAGGCCAAGAACTCACGACGCAGATCCGAGTTGCGCAAGAAAGACCCGCGCATTACGCTATTTATCATCTTCGAGTCCATATCTTTCACACCACGCCACTGCATGCAAAAGTGATCCGCTTTCATCACTACTGCTAAACCATCAGGCTTCATCTTATTAAATAAAAGATCGGATAATTGCACAACGGCCTCTTCTTGAATCTGCGGACGTGATAAAACCCAATTAGCTAGACGAGCATACTTAGATAAACCAATTAAATTAGATTTTTCATTCGGCATGACACCAATCCAGCATTGCCCCATAATCGGACACAAGTGGTGCGAACATGCGCTACGAATCGTAATCGGTCCCACAGTAATTAACTCATTGAGTTTTTCAATATTCGGGAACTCCGTAAGCTCGGGCATCTTAGTATAACGTCCTGAGAATACTTCTTGTACATACATCTTCGCCACGCGCTTGGCGGTATCCTGAGTGTTATGGTCGGTTTCCGTATCAATCACTAAACTATTCAATACTTCAACCATCTTGGCCTGCACTTCTTCTTGTAGTAAGGCCAATTCGCCTGGCTCAATATAATCGGCAATATTATCGTTCGCATTAAAGCGCACGCCTGCCTGCTTAATGCGCTGGCGAATAACTTGAGAAATGTATTGACCTTCTTGATTTTGACTCACAGCTTAATTCCTATAAAACGCAACGCTTACTCAATCATAAGCGCCTGCATAATCGACGTCCAACATCTTGGTAGACCTCTTTGCCTTTACGACTTGTTAATACTTAACTCTGCGCCCGAAAACGAGATGCTATGCGGCGCTAACAGATAAGGCTTATTTTACGCAGGAAATGTGAACGAGTATGTTAAGCTTAGTGCTAATTAGAAAATTAGTCATTAAATCGATAGCTATCGAACAAAGAGTCATATATGAGTGAGCAAATTCTCATCAACGTCACCCCTTTTGAAACCCGTGTTGCCTTACTTGAACAAGGCACCTTACAAGAGCTACTGTTAGAGCGCGCTAGCCAACGCGGCAAGGTTGGGAATATTTATTTAGGCAAGGTCGTGCGCGTCTTACCTGGCATGCAGAGCGCCTTTATTGATATTGGCTTAGAGCGTGCTGCGTTCATCCATATCGCTGATTTGCGCGAAAACCGTACCGCACGAAATAATGGCCTACCACAACAGCAAATTGAGAAAATTCTGTTTGAAGGTCAAACTATTATGGTGCAAGTGATTAAAGACCCTATTAATAATAAGGGTGCACGTTTATCCAACCAGATTAGTATCGCTGGCCGTGCCTTGGTATATATGCCATTTGAGAAGCATGTTGGCGTCTCACAGAAAATCGAAACTGAGGAAGACCGCGAGCGCTTAAAAAATCAAGTTACCGCCCTAGTAAAGCCCGATGAAAAAGGCGGCTATATTATTCGCACGCAAGCAGAAATGGCCACGGATGATGAAATTATTCGCGATATGGAATACTTAGGTTTGCGTTGGAAAAAACTGCAAGAAGCCATGCAAACCCAAGCAGCACCCTGCTTAATTTATCAAGACCTCGACTTACTTGAGCGCGTTATGCGTGATGTGGTCGTTCCTGAAACAGAGAGCGTTGAGATTGACTCGCGTACCGCTAGCCAGAAACTCTTGGAATGGTCAGAGATCTATACCCCGACCATTGCAAATAAGATTAAACATTATGCAGGGAGTCGACCCATTTTTGATTCGGCGAATATTGAAGAAGAAATTAATAATGCCTTGGCTCGTCGCGTCAATCTTAAATCAGGAGGTTACTTAGTCATTGATCAGACCGAAGCGCTCACCAGCATTGATGTGAATACAGGCGGCTTTGTCGGTTGGCGAAACTTTAATGATACGATTTTTAAAACTAACCTTGAAGCCTCGGTCGAAATTGCCCGCCAACTGCGCTTACGCAATATTGGTGGCATTATTATTATCGACTTTATTGATATGGAGAACGAGGAACATCAAGAGTCTGTCTTAGATGAATTGCAGAAAGCGCTCGCTAAGGACCGCACGCGTACTTCACTCAATGGTTTCTCTCAGCTTGGTTTGGTCGAGATGACTCGTAAGCGCACACGTGATTCTTTAAGCGCCCTCTTATCGGAGACTTGCCCCACCTGTGAGGGTCGCGGCAGTGTGAAAACCGCGCGAACCATTGCTTATAATATTATGCGTGAGATCTTGCGTGAAGCTAAGCAATTTAATCCTAAAGAATTTCGCTTAATTCTTTCGCCTAGTGTGATTGATTTATTTCTCGATGAAGAAAGTAATTATCTAGCCATGTTAGATGACTTTATCGGTAAGCCCATCAGTCTTGAAGTGGATAATTCGTATACACAAGAGATGTACGATATTGTCTTACTCTAAAAGCGTCAACCTCATCTGCTGGCGTCTTCTTACTCAACACGCAATAAATAAAGAGTTGGCAGGATCCACTAATCCTCTGCCAACTCTTATTTCTAAACACTGACTATTCTATACCCAGCCTAGACAGCTCAATACGTGAACGTTCAGTTATAGCGTTAAGTTAAAACTTATGTCCTGCAGCATCAATCGTGTTGATCCCGGTCTGTTCACACCGCCCGACCTACTCACATCACTCATGAGTTAACGCTTCGTGCAAAGCTTAACTATGTCCCGCCTTGACACGCTCTTGCATGGCAATAATCTTGCTTTCCAAGTGTTCCGAAGTCTGCAAAGCCACCAAGTAACCGCGATTCGCGTCTGTCTGCTCTAGACGTAAAGTAATGCGCTGACCATCGAATGAATCTGGATCCGCTTTCAAATCAATATATTTCTGCATTAAAGCATCAATTGAATCTTGAGCCACAGGAATGTATTGTTCGAAGGTATCCGCTGTCGCATCCTTAAAGGCATGTTCAATCGTCTTGGATAAATCCCATGTAAAGAACATTAAGGCATTAGGGCCCACTACCTCAGGGTGCTCATAACCCCACTTTTCATCAATCGTCATAATGAGTTCCTTTTATAATTAGTTTATGGATGGCACTAAAACTCTTCATCGTCGCATACCATAAGCTTGATAGCGATAGCTATTACGCTCACCATTGCCTAGATATATCTAATTAGGCCATATTCATCAATACAGCCTTATCGTTAATTTATACTCGCTTTGTCAGTTTTTTGTGCTAATAAGGTTAAAGATGAGTACAAACCCCCTAATTTCAAGAGCTCTTCATGTGTGCCCTCTTCAATAATTTTACCTTCATCGAGCACAAGAATACGATTAGCATTCTGAATCGTTGACAAGCGGTGCGCGATCATAAATGTTGTGCGGCCATGCATCAAGCGTTCTAGTGAGCTTTGAACAAGTTTCTCGGATTCATTATCAAGCGCTGAAGTCGCTTCATCCAAAATCAGAATGGGTGAATCTTTTATAAGTGCACGGGCTATGGCAATGCGTTGGCGCTGACCCCCTGAGAGCCAAGCGCCATTTTCACCAATTTGCGTCTGCAAGCCTTGTGGCAGACCTTCAACAAACTCTCGCAAATTAGCTGCCTCAAGGACCTGCATTATGTGTTCAGTACTGACATTATCGGCAATGCCATAAGCAACGTTCTCAGCGAGCGTGCCTTCAAATAGATATACATGTTGGCTCACTAAGGCTTGTTGCATACGCAGACTGGCTAAGTCGTACTCATTCAGTGCCACGCCATTCAATAAAATCTGTCCATCGGTGGGATCAACAAAGCGCGGCAACATATTGACAAGCGTGGTTTTACCACTACCAGAGCGACCAACGAAAGCAATCGTTTCACCCATCTTCACCTGTAAATTCAAGTTCTTGATGGTATCGGTTTCAGCGCCTGGAAATCGGAAACTCACATCACGAAACTCAATCGTAGAGTGCTTATCAATCTTCACGACTTGTTTGCCATCCGCCTCTTCTTGTGGAGAATCGATCAGCTTGAACACACTTTCCGTGGCCATCATCATATGCTGCGCTTTAGCCCAGATATTAATTAAGCGCTTGACGGGATCAAACACTTGCCCCAAAGCGGTAATAAATGAGATAAATGCGCCCACCGATAAAGTGCCTTGATTACCTTGGAGCAAGGCGACATAGACAATGATGGAGACCGCAATAGAAATAATAAATTGGGTCAATGGTGACATAGCCGCTTCTGCCACCGCACTACGCATATAAAAGCGACGCAAGGTATTATTCGCCTTATCAAAGCGCGCAGACTCATAGGCGAAACCATCGTACATCTTAATAACACGCTGCCCTTCGATACCTTCTTTGACGATGGCGGTCATCTCTGCATTAATATCAATCGTCCGTCGATTAATCATGCGCAGGCGACGCGCGAAAAAGCGTGCCACTAGAATCGAAATCGGGAAAATTAATATAATGATTAAGGTTAACTGCCAAGATAACCACAACAACATGCCAAATAAGGCGATCACCACAAAACTTTCACGTACCAAGACGGTAATGACCTCAGCGGCTATGGATGTCGCATTACCTGCATCGACTGTAAAGCGATTCAGTAATCGACCCGTATCGCCTTTTTGGAATTCACTATCGGGCAAACGCATCAGACTCGTGAACATATCGCGACGAATACCCAAGAGTACATGATTAGCTACCCAAGCCATGAGGTATTCACCAGCGAAGTTACCAATCCCACGCAAGAAAATAAGCCCCACCATCGCCACAGGAATCATCCATACATACTCTGGTTGATTACCGAGAAAGCCCTCATCAAGCAAAGGCTTCATCAGATAGGCTAAGCCAGGCTGCGTAGCCGCAGCTATCATGGTGAAGAGAAAAGAAACCAGTAAATATTTCCAATAAGAGCCTACCCGCTCATACAATCGCCACCATAATTTAGGGTCAACTGAGCGCATGCTCTCTTCATCTGCAGCGGATTTCTTTTTAAATAAAGCCAAGGAATACTCTCTACTCAATATTTTTAGAATAACAAGGCTTAATTTTAATGGTTTCTCTTGCGCTTTCGGTGTAAAGTCACACTTTAAGCATAATAAGCTGTATCAATCTATAAAAAAGTAAGTCTTAGTAAAGCCTTTGTGCACTTATTCAATTTGAGTACAATAGAGATCATGACGAACTAAAACCAAGAGTTGCGCACGATATTTTTGCTGTATTTTAACGAGACACTGAGATAATCACTTTAGACACAATTTGACAATTAACGCATGAACACTATTAGCCGAATTTATGTGCGTTTACCCAATTGGGTGGGCGATGTTTGTATGAGTTTACCCTCACTTGAGGCCTTGAATGCTACGGGTTGCGAACTCGTGATTTGCGCCAAACCTTGGGCACAAGACCTTTTACAAGCATTCCCCAAGATGGATTTTATTCCCTTAACAGGTCAGTGGCGAGAAGACCGTCAACGGATTAAACAACACCGTAAAGACCACCCTAGCCAAGGGAAATCCGTTGGACTCTTATTGCCAGATTCATTGACTAGTGCCTTAAGTTTTCGCTTAGCAGGATTACCTTGCGCAGGCTACCGTGATGATGGGCGCAGTCTTTTACTCACCTGGCCTTTCCATAAGCCCGTAGACCACTGCCATGCCGTTGAGTCCTGGTATTATTTAACTCGCCGATCCCTGCAAGCTTGGGGTTTCGATTGCCCTGAACACCCCGCAAGAACGTTAAACTTAAATCTAAGTACAGAACATCAAGCGCAGGCCGCAAATATCATTCAAGCGCTTCAGGGTAAGCCCTTTATTTTGATTGCACCAACAGCCATTGGCAAACACAAGGGACGCAATAAGGTCTGGCCACACTTTAATCTCCTCACCCGAACATTACAGGAAAAAGGCCACCTGGTTGTGATGGCACCACCGCCTAATGAAAAAGATATGGCTTTACTCAATGCCCCAACGGCGACACTCTTAGCACCGATGAGTCTGGGGACTTTTGTCGCTTTACTAGGACATGCGCAAGTTGTTGTCTGTAATGATTCTGGCGTATCGCACTTAGCTGCCATTAGCGCTAAACAACAAATCACCTTAGTCGGGGTAACCGATCCACAACGCACAGGCCCTTGGTCAGAGCATGCCATCATTGCAGGTAAGATGGATGCCTGGCCGAGCTTTGATGAAGTGTTTGAGCTAATTGAATCGCGCGCCTAGTATAGGCCTGCGTATGATAGCACCGTTAAAGCTAGAGCCCAAGAAACACAATCCAAGTAGAAATTATCACCGCTTAAAATATCACCACCCATGAAAAGTCAGATTATTTCGCTCATCATTCCTCTTAACCTCTGTATTTTCTTAGTGGTACTTGGGGCTATATTTCTACTCTTACGCTGGCGTCGGCTCGGTTTGAGCACCATGGCAGCTGGTTTACTGTGGTTGCTGTTCTGGTCTTTACCCATCACCTCGATTGTACTGGGCGGTTATCTTGAAAAAGAATATCCCTATCAAGCACCTAACAAGTATCCCGTGGCTGATGCGATTGTGGTTTTTGGTGGTAGCACGGCCAATAATCGAAATAATTGGTTTGAGCCGTATGATCAGAGCAAACGCCATGCGCGGATTGATACGGCTGACGATTTATATTTTCTCAATAAAGCACCGCTGATTATTTTATCAGGTGCAGCACTTGAAGGTAATGTGAGTGAAGCCTATGGAATGGCATTCTCTCTACGTAATCGCGGCATTCCGAAAGAGGCATTAATTATTGAAAACAAGAGCACTACCACAAGAGAAAATGGGGTTTATGTGAAAGAACTATTAGATCAGCATCACATTCAGTCTGTACTCCTAGTGACCTCGTCATTACATATGCCACGGGCCATGGCCGTTATGCATAGACTCGGCGTTAATCCCATTGCCGCACCGAACCCCCCTCAGATTATCGTGGCTCAAGGTAGTGACCTCAATATCTATATTCCGAATGCTCGTGCCCTTGAGGCAAGCCGCTCGATTATTAAAGAGTATCTTGGTGTAATGACTTATTGGTTGCGTGGTTGGGTTTAATCAATACCCATAAGCCCCTCTGCAACATAAAACGCTCCTTAACCTCTCGGATTAAGGAGCGTTTTTCCGCCCTAAAGCGAGTTCTGTTTAGGCATTACCATTGATAACCTGTACCAATCGTAGCACCAAAATCACCGCGTGAGTTGCTATTCACGGTGCCCTTGATGACCCACTTACCATTATCAGTAATACTTGATACACCTAAAGCAATGGCTGATTGACTCTTGAAGGTTGAACCCGCAATCGCTACCATACTCTTGCCAGGCATATAAGCTTGCGGTAGACCTGCTGAGGCCATGGCCGATGCAGTGCCACCGAAGGCATCTTTAGCAACACTATCAATGCGGCTATGTACTGGCGCTAAGTTATTATTAATAGCAGCACTTAGCTGACTAACATTCACCGCATCAGTTGGATTCACGCCTGGTGCCACATTGGTGATAGTCTTACCCCCCGCATTAATGCCAGATTGGGCCATGCTTGGACCGTCTTTAATGCTGACGCCTGCATTATTAATAACGGTATTACCTACAGTAATGCCAGATTGGGTCATGCTTGGGCCGTCTTTAATGCTAACACCCTCTTTATTGAGCACCGTATTGCCAGCAGTAACACTATCAATTCTTAGATCTTTGGCTAATTTCACTTCTAGGGTATCAACACCATTGGCAACGACACCGATATTATTATCGCTCAATTTGCTAGCATCAGTTATCCCACCCACGACATTAACGGTTTCACCTAATTTACGGGAAACATTATCACCACTATCTCCAGCAAAGATTAAAGGCATCTTCGCAGCTTCCGTACTGGCCTTAATGGCTTCATGAATATCATTCTTAGTAGTATCACCAATATTGCTCGTGGTAATTGTGCCATCTTTAGTATCAGGGAAGTTAGCATTACCACCTAAGATAGTTTTGATACTATCCGCTAAATTACCAATCACCTGATTCGTTGCATACAACTGACTACCATTAATGCCATCCGTACTTGTGGCGTCGATACGTCCTGCGGCTAAATTAGTTAGCGTACGTTCCTCACCTACTTTACCAATACTTACCGTTGCGATAGGAGTTGAACCTGCAAAACCGCCATAAGTGAATGGACCGACTGTTGCAGATGTTGTGCCTTCAGCACCAGCAGCTATAGATCGAGAACCTATTGCGACATCATTATTTAAAAAAGCAAAAGATTTATTACCAATTGCCACTGTGTCCTTAGAAGCGGCTACTGACAGCACACCTACGGCTGTCGCCCCATCACCGTATGCACTAGCTTGAGTACCAAAAGCAGACGCTCTATAAGTAGTAGCGCGAGCATACTGACCTACCGCTGTTGGACTACCTAAAATATCTGCATCAACAGAAGTAGTGGTATCACCTCCTGCATACGCCCCATAACCGATAGCAATCGCTCGTCGCCCATTAGCATTAGCGCCATTCATCATAGCAAGTGCATTTTGACCTGTCGCTATTGCTGCATTACCAATTGCAGCGCTGCCCATGCCAATTGCATTGGTATTGGGGCCAATAGCGATGGCTCTGCCATTATCCGCTTTAGCATTATTACCCAAAGCAATTTGAGCACTATTAGTACCAGAGACTCCAGCTATTGAGTTAAATCCAATCGCAATAGAATTGACTGTATTTGCGGTTGACTTAGTGCCTAAAGCTGTCGCTTGACTGCCCTTAGCAAAAGTATTAACACCCGCTGCTAAAGCATCAAAACCTGTTGCACCATCGTTAAGATAGTTTGAACCTACTGCTTGATTTGTGCTTTTCACGCTGTAATAGTGAGTTTGAGCGGCTTTTAGCTGTGCCACGTTAACCGCATCACTATCCTTGGAACCCGCAGCAAGATTAGTAATTTGACGTGTTGCCGTTGCAGAGCCTACCGAAATTGCACCGAGCTTACCAAGCGTAGTTGCTGCAATTGCCGTATTAGCACCACCACCTGGGACATAGCCTGGTAGGTTTGTAGCACGATTGGCGATAGAGTAAGAACCAAGTGCAGCACCAGAAACAACCTCTGTCTTGGCGTCTGTACCAACAGCAATCGCATGATCTTTATTGGCCAAAGAAGACTCACCAATACTAATGCCTTTAGTATACTCAGCAACGCCAGCCCCTGCATTCTTACCAATAGAAATATTGCTATCACCGATCACACCAAGACCTGCCCTCTCACCAAAGGCAATATTATTATTACCTTCAGCACCAAAGAGCGCTAACTCACCCATGAAATTATTTTGATCACCTTTAAGGCCCATACCAGCTGAGCTACCCATACCTGAGTTTTCACTACCCCAGCTACTTGACCCAGAATTTTGTCCAATATAATTATTGTATTCTCCTCCAATAATACCACCTGCACTTAGGCCGATCATGACATTACCTGCTTTTTCGTTGCCAGGAGCATCATTCACTATTTCACCTGCATTAGAACCAATAGCAATAGAGCCTGGACCTACAGCACCCGCATTTGGACCTATAGTCACTGAGCGTTCCGACCATCCATTACTTGAAGCTCCTATTGCAATAGCAGTGTTCTCATGGGTCCTTGCTACAGATCCTATGGCAATGGAATCGCCTGCTTCTTCAGAAACATATGCTCCAAAGCCAAGAGCAGTTCCGCCCCCTCCATGAACTTCTGTAAAATTACCAACAGCGATACCAAAATTTGCACTAACTGCTGAATATGCTCCAATTGCCACAGTATTTACAGTTGTTGG
>CAZIKJ010000127.1:0-2610 GCA_964539685.1 uncultured Pelistega sp. | reverse complement strand
TTTATACCTAATTACTGGCTATAAGACTGATTTATTATATAGAGTAGCTATGCAAACTGCACAAATTCCTTAATATGCCTTAAAATGCTTAGTTATTGAAAAAAAATCCTCACAATTTCCCAAGGATGTACGGATGAATGTTCGCTCATTGAAATCACTTAGAAAGAAATCACTTGCCCTTGCCCTAGCGGCAGTTCTTTTGCCTTCGGCTCATGCTTTTACGCCATTTGTAGTTAAAGATATTCGTGTTACTGGCCTCAAAAGTACAGAACCAGGTATGGTGTTCAGTTATATTCCAGCACGTGTAGGACAAACCTTTAATGATGAACTAGCAACTGATTCTTTACGCCGTCTCTATGCTACAGGTTTGTTTAATGATGTGAATATCACAACGAGCAATGGTGTCGTGCATATTGCGGTTGATGAACGCCCAACAATTTCATCTGTCTTATTTGAGGGTATGAGCGCCTTTGATAATAAGTCTTTGACGAAATCTCTCGCAGATTTGGGTTTTGGTGAGGGTAGAGCATTTGACCCCGCTTTGATGGATCGTGCAACCACTGAAATTCGTCGACAATATGTACAGAAGGGTAACTACAGTGTTGATGTGCAGCCGACCTTAACACCACTACCGAATAATCGTGTGGGTGTTAGTTTTAGTGTAAATGAGGGTAAGGTTGCACGTATCCGTGATATTAACTTCGTTGGTAATGAAGCTTTCTCTAACTCCAGTCTTGAAGACGAGATGGATTTAACTACGCCAGGTTTTATGACGTGGTATACCGGCACGGATAAGTATTCACGTGAAAAACTTGATGGTGATGTTAATAAATTAAGAGACTTTTATCTAGATCGCGGTTATTTAGATGTGAAGGTTGATGCACCACAAGTGACTATTTCTCCTAATCTTGAAGATATTGCGCTTAATTTAACTCTCCATGAAGGTCAACCTTATAATATTCGTCGTGTACGTCTTGCTGGTGATTTACTTGGTATGCAGGGTGAGTTGCAAGAATTAATTACCTCAAGAGAAGGTGAGGTTTTCAATATTACTAAGGCTCGTGAATCTGCCAATGCGATTACGTTACGTCTTGGTGAGTTAGGTTATGCATTGGCTGAAGTCACCCCAATTCCTACCACTGATCCAACGACTCAAGAAGTGGATGTCACTTATTTTGTTAATCCAGGTCGTCGTATCTATGTACGTCAAATCAATATCGGCGGTAATGTGCGTACACGTGACCAAGTAATTCGTCGTGAGATGCGTCAATCTGAAGCGGCTTGGTATGACTCTAGTCGTTTATCAACATCACGCGAGCGTATCGACCGCCTAGGCTATTTCAATACGGTTGATATTACACAAAGTACGATTCCAGGTACTGATGACCAAGTGGATATTAATGTTGATGTGCAAGAAAAACCGACAGGTTTAATTAACTTTGGAGTGGGTTATGGTTCTTCAGACAAACTCTCTTTCCAAGCGGGAATTAGTCAAGAAAATATCTTTGGCTCAGGAACTGACATAGCACTTAACTTTAACACTAGTAAATACAACCGTGGTTTGGTCTTAAGTCATACTGACCCATATTGGACGACAAGTGGTATTAGCCGTACATCTAATTTGTACTATCGCTTGAATCGCCCATACAATACCGACCTTGACCAAGATGAGGATAGCTACCGTATTCGTTCTATCGGTTTTGGAATGAACTTCGGTATTCCTATTTCAGAGAATGATCGCGTTTTCTTAGGTGCAACACTTGAAAATAACCACATTAAACTTCCAGACCAAAATACAGGCTTAATTGTGCCCCAAGCGTATCGTGATTTTGTGTCCGAATATGGTAAGAGTAGCAATGTCCTGATCTTTAATGTGGGTTGGGCTAAAGATACGCGTGATAGTGCCTTAGCACCAAACCGTGGTTATTTAACCTCGCTTAATGCCGTTGCTGGTGTTGGTGACCTGAAATACTATATTTTGAGTGCACAACAGCAATATTACTTACCTTTAAGTAAAGACTATACCTTAGCCTTTAATGTGGCAGCGGACTGGGGTAAGAGCTATGGCAGTGCTAAGTCTTTCCCAGTGATCAAAAACATGTATGGTGGTGGTATTGGTTCGGTCCGTGGTTATGAAGGTGCTTCATTAGGCCCTCGTGATACCGTGTCAGGCGACTATCTTGGTGGCTCAACGCGTCTACTTGCTAACGTACAATTATTCTTACCTTTCCCAGGCACACAGAATGATCGCTCATTGCGTTGGTTCTTATTCGCTGATGCGGGTAAGATTGGTACCTCAGGCGGTGCCAAATGTACGACGGGTAATGAACGATATGGCGGTGTTGTTGAAGATCCATGTGGTTGGCGTTATTCAGCAGGTGTTGGTCTATCATGGCAGTCACCGCTCGGACCATTGCAACTGTCTTATGCTCGTCCTATTAGTGCCAAACCAGGTGATAATAAACAACAATTCCAATTCCAAATTGGTACTTCATTCTAATAGAGACATAAGCTGTAACTGCCTCACCACATAAAATCGTATGTGGTGAGCGCATTCAGTTTATAATTATCTTAGCTTTAAACTACTTATTTTCAAGGTTTTATAATGAA
>CAZIKJ010000126.1:0-2373 GCA_964539685.1 uncultured Pelistega sp. | reverse complement strand
AGCACAAGCTGAGTTACCCCGACAAGCTGGCAATGAACGCAGTTGTGTGCTCATGATTGAGGGGCAACAGCATAGTGCTTTACTCACAGGTGATATTTTACGGGCGCAAGAGGAACAATTTGATTGGCCGAGTGTAGATTTGGTGGTGGCTGCACATCACGGCTCGTCGAGTTCATCAAGCACACATTTTGTCAACCAAACTCAGCCTCAGCATGTGATCGTGCAAGCGGCTTATGGCAATCGATATGGGCATCCACATAAGGCGGTGGTGCGGCGTTGGTTAGCGAGTGGTGCGCAGCTATGGAATACGGCGAATCAAGGGGCGATTAAGGTGCATTCAAGTTATAAGGGGCTTGTACTCAAAGGCTTAAGGGAAGAACAGCTACGCTATTGGCATGTGCCGTAATTTCTCAAGATTGCCCTGATATGAACGTGTTTTGCGCTGAATTGCCGCTTTGGCTTAGCTGATTACATAATAATGTCTTAGGTTTGGTGTATAGTTTATTGGTGTGAATGAACATTACTCATGGAAGGATTTGTATGCAACAAGAACCGCGTATTGAATATGTTACTTGCGTTGATAAATCAGGTTTACATCGCCTTGCTTATTGGGAGTGGGGTGATCCTAATAATGACAAAGTTTTGTTGTGTGTACATGGCTTGACGCGTACTGGTCGTGATTTTGATGCGCTTGCACGCGCCATGATGGGTGAGTACCGTGTGGTATGCCCTGATATGCCGGGTCGTGGTGCATCAGACTTTCTGAAAGACGCCTCCGCCTATGCTGTGCCGAATTATGTGGCAGCTATGGTGACTTTATTAGCGCGCTTGAATGCCCGAACCTTAGATTACCTAGGCACCTCCATGGGTGGCTTAATTGGTTTAGGTTTAGCGGGATTGGTCGAAGGGACTGAGATGCTGTATGCACATATGCCAAGCGGCAGTCCCTTGCCAGCCAGTACGGGTTTACGTTTTAATAAGTTTATTCTCAATGATGTGGGTCCAGTGCTGGAGCCAGAGTCTATTGCGCGGATTAAGTCCTATGTCGGAGTGCCTATGGTGTTTGACTCTCTTGAGCAGGCCACTGAAGCGATGAAGGTACGTGCAGCTTCGTTCGGACCGATGAGTGATGAACATTGGCGTGAGTTTACTCAAGTGGTCTTGCGTGAGAAAGAGGGTAAGTGGGTAAATCACTATGATCTACGCATTGCTGAGCCTTTTGCGCAGATGGATAATCCAGATGTTGTCAAGAATAGTGAGGCGATTTTATGGGCCTCCTATCAAGCACTTAGGTGTCCTGTATTGATTATTAGAGGAGAGACCTCTGATTTGCTAAGTAAGGATACCTTAGCTAAAATGCTAGCAATGAACACCCAAGCGAAGGCGGTTGAGGTACCTCTTGTTGGCCATGCTCCGACTTTGCTAGATGAAGCGCAAATTAGTATTGTGCGTGATTTTTTACAGGCTTAATTTATTTTTGGCTTATTAAGTTTCACAGTGTATGCCTATACTCTGTACGCATGCAAACTTACGTAAGTCAAGCTAAAATAGCTTTTTCAAGGTGGGCTTTGTTTAAGCTCTAGAAGTAGATTATGAAGTATTCCAGCGTAGACTTACATTGTCACTCCACTTTTTCAGATGGTACTTTAACACCGGAAGAGTTGGTTGATCGTGCTTATCAGAATGGTGTGCGCCTATGGAGCTTAACGGATCATGATGAGATCAGTGGGCAAGAACGCGCTGCACAAGCAGCTCGTCAAGTAGGCATGGACTATGTGACAGGTATTGAAATTTCCGTGACCTGGGCTGATCGAACCTTGCATATTGTCGGTCTTGGCTATGACCTAAAGAATCAAGCGATGGCCGAAGGTTTAAATCGAATTCGTGAAGACCGTGGTAATCGTGCACGATTAATGGGCGAGAAATTAGCGCACCTAGGTATTCATGGGGCGTATGAAGGAGCCTTGGCTTTAGCAGGCAATCCTGATTTGCTTAGTCGAACTCACTTTGCTCGTTATGTCGTGGAGCAAGGACATTGTCATCATATGCAAGAGGTTTTTGATAAATACCTCGCTGATGGCAAACCTGCCTATGTGGCGGGCGCTTGGGCCACATTGCCTGAGGCCGTTGAGTGGATTACGCAAGCGGATGGTACCGCTGTAATTGCGCACCCTGGCCGTTATAAGTATTCAAGTAATGAGTTTAGTAATTTATTTAAAAGCTTCAAACTCCTTGGTGGCAAGGGGCTTGAAGTGGTCACAGGTTCACATACGCCTGATCAATATTTACAATATGCGAATGTGGCAAAACACTATGATTTTCTAGCCTCTTGCGGTTCAGACTTCCATAGTCCTGAGGAGAGTCGTATGGACC
>CAZIKJ010000125.1:0-3982 GCA_964539685.1 uncultured Pelistega sp. | reverse complement strand
GGTTTACATAAATAAGAATATACCGATTTAAAGAAGTTAATTAAAGAAGCTGATTTAAAGAGGACGATTCAAAGCGGCTAAGTAAAGAGAAGCCGATTAAATCAAGCCAATTTAAAAAAGCCGCCAGAAGAAATTTTAAAGTTAAATAAAGATTTAATGATGAGCATCCAAAACAAACACTTAAATGATTTAGAAGCCGAGTCGATTTATATTATTCGCGAGGTGATTGCTGAAGCGAAAAACCAGCACTTTTATTCTCTGGCGGCAAGGACTCCGTTGTCCTTTTAGCCTTAGCCGTTAAGGCTTTTCAGATTCCAGGCCGTCGCTTAGAGCTACCCTTTACCCTAGTGCACGTGGACACTGGGCATAATTATCCTGAAGTGATTGAGTTTCGCGATCAGACCGTTGAACGCACAGGGGCCAAATTAGTCGTGGGTCACGTTGAAGATTCAATTGCTAAGGGTACGGTCGTCTTGCGTCGCGAGACCGACTCGCGCAATGCCGCCCAAGCCGTTACGCTCTTAGAGACGATTGAGAAGCACGGTTTTGATGCGCTAATGGGTGGTGCACGTCGCGATGAAGAGAAAGCCCGCGCAAAAGAACGCATATTCTCGTTCCGCGACGAATTTGGTCAATGGGATCCTAAAGCCCAACGTCCAGAATTGTGGAGCATCTATAACACGCGCCTTCATACTGGCGAGAATATGCGCGTGTTCCCTATCTCGAATTGGACCGAATTAGATATCTGGCAATACATTGAACGTGAACAATTAGCCTTACCACCGATTTATTTTGCCCATCAACGCGAAGTTGTCGAGCGTAATGGCTTACTCGTACCGGTTACCTCATTAACACCGAAGAAAGACGGCGAGCAAAGTGAACTTCGTTCGGTACGCTTTCGCACAGTCGGTGATATCTCATGTACCTGCCCAGTAGCCAGCAATGCCAGCAATCCACGTGACATTATTGCTGAAACTGCGACGAGCACGATGTCAGAGCGTCGTGCCACACGTATGGATGATCAGGTTTCTGAAGCTGCCATGGAAGAGCGCAAAAAAGCGGGCTATTTCTAAGTAAGAAATAGGAGCTTGAGTCTGTCGCTATACGTTTAAGAGCACACATTGAAAGCACAGACGAGCATTTTTTATACTGAATTTATTTGAGTCTATATATGAGTACCGATTCTTTATTACGTTTTATTACCGCAGGCAGCGTAGATGATGGCAAGTCAACCCTCATTGGTCGCCTATTATTTGATAGTCAAACCTTATTAGCTGACCAAATTGAGAGTCTCTTTAAGGGCCAGCGCAGCCAAAATGGCACTCCTGACTTTTCGCTCCTGACCGATGGTTTGGCCGCAGAACGTGAGCAAGGCATCACGATTGATGTGGCCTACCGCTACTTTGCCACCCCTAAGCGTAAATTTATTATTGCCGACACCCCTGGGCATGAGCAATACACACGGAATATGGTGACTGGCGCATCGACTGCCGATGCTGCCATTATTCTGATTGATGCCACACGCTTAGAGCTAAGTGTAGAACCCATCAGTCTACTGACACAAACCAAGCGCCATAGTGCTTTATTAAGCATGTTGGGTACAAAACATATTATTGTTGCTGTCAATAAATTGGACTTAGTCGATTACGATGAAACCGTCTTCAATCGTATTGTCCACGCTTATCAGCATCTTGCCGAACACCTAAATCTCAAAGATGTACATTTCCTACCTATTTCAGCTCTACAAGGTGTGAATATGGTGAGCAATAGCGAGCATACACCTTGGTATCAAGGCCCTGCCCTATTGCCCTTATTAGAAAGCTTACCAACTCAACGCAGTGGTGATACTGAACATAGTGAACAGGCCATTTTTCCCGTACAGCGCGTAGCACGCCAAGATGGTAGTTCTGCGGATGACTTCCGTGGTTACCAAGGTCGCCTTGACTCTGGTCGCTTGCATGTTGGCCAAGTAGTTCGCCTTGAGCCTAGTGGCCGCAGCAGTACGATTAAAGCTATTTATGGTCCATCCCAAGAACAGGATGAGGCGCTAGCAGGAGAGGTTCTCACGGTAACCCTCAACGATGATATTGATATCTCTCGTGGGGATACAATTGTGGATGCTAGCAGTCCATTACAGTCGAGCCAGTTTATCAGTGCATCGCTTGCCTGGATGGACGAAAAACCCTTAAATCTGGCCCGGCGTTATTGGTTAAAACATGGTAACCAAACCACTTACGCCAAAATTAAATCCTTAGATTATCTATGGGAAGTCAGCAGCTTAGGACATACGGAAGATGCCGACACCTTGAAAATGAACGATATTGGTCGTGTACATATCAGCTTACAAAAGCCGATTACCGCTACCTCTTATGAAGATAACCAAGCGAGTGGTGCATTCATCCTGATTGACGAGGCCACCAACCATACTGTCGCTGCCGGCATGATTGCGCAGGCTGACGATAGCGGCACTTGGGTTATTTAATTTTTATAGATTCAACCATAGAGAATATTTTCATGTCACTAGTTTTACCTCCAGAGCTGACACAACAGATCCAACAACTTAACCCCACGCAGCTTGCCTGGGTTTCTGGTTATGCATGGGCTCTGAGTCAGTTTAATCAAGCAGCAGGCAGCGCGGCACTAGGTACAGTGGATGCACAAAACCAGAGCTTACTTGCCTCTTTGTCTTCTATACCGGGTGCCTCAGTAACAGCAGGCGCAAGCACAGTGGCACCTGCTCGTCGTATATTAATTCTCTCCTGTTCACAAACAGGTAATGCACGCCGTGTTGCCGAGCAGCTCTTAGTCAAGCTTGAAAGTCTGAGTGCTAATGTTCGTCTTGTAGCGGCATCTGATTATAAGAGCAAGAGTTTAAGCGAAGAAGATATTGTCTTAGTCGTGACCTCAACGCAGGGCGAGGGTGAGCCACCTGAAGAAGCCGTTCCCTTCTATAAATTCCTCTACAATAAAAAGCCAACAGATCTAAGCAAAGTAAGCTTCGCGGTCTTGGCACTTGGTGATAGCAGCTATCCTAAGTTCTGCCAAGCAGGTAAGGACGTAGATGCGCAGATGAGCCAACTCGGCGCACAACGCTTACTTGCTCTACATGAATGCGATCTCGACTTCCAAGCTTCAGCTGATCAATGGAACCATACGATTGGACGAACTCTGCAGCCACTGCTTGAGAATTCCAGTGCAAGCTCTGTGACAACTGGGGCCGTAGCACAAGCCAGTACGAGTGGCGCTACTCAGCACGTATTCACTAAAGAAACCCCCTATACAGCTGAGCTCCTTGTACGCCAACGGATTACCACAGAGCAAGCGAAAGAGGTGGTGCATTATGAGATTGATCTGAGTGATTCTGGCATTCAATACAGCGCAGGCGATGCTTTAGGCATATACTATAAAAACTCAGATGTACTGATTGCAGAAATTTTGAGATTAGCTCAGGTTGATGCACAAGCTAGCGTAAAGAATCATAATGGGGCACAAACAAGTATCTATACTGCTTTGAAAGAGCACCTAGACATCACCCAAACTACGCCGCAATTCGTGCAGCAATATGCACAACTCTCCCAGTTTGATGAGTTGCTGGATGTGGTGGCGAATAAAGCTGCTCTTAATGAATATATTGTGAATCGTCCACCGATTATTATTTTGGCTCAGTACCCTTTTGCCCTCAGCGCACAACAACTGCACGACCTCTTTAGACCCCTAACACCACGCCTCTATTCAATTGCTAGCGCACAAGATGAGGTCGGTGAAGAAGTCCATATCACTGTCAGCACAGTACGCTATGATGATCATGGTCAAGACTATCGTGGTGGCGCGAGTGGTTACCTAGCCGATGAGCTTGTAGAAGGAGCTGAAATCAAGGTCTTTATCGAGCCGAATAAAAACTTCCGCCTCCCTGAGAATGGCGACACCCCAATTATTATGATTGGTGCAGGGACTGGTATTGCCCCCTTCAGATCGTTCATCC
>CAZIKJ010000124.1:0-2560 GCA_964539685.1 uncultured Pelistega sp. | reverse complement strand
TGCTAACCTTACGTCAACCTCATCAACTTTACCATTAAGAAACTACCATAAGTCATTGATTATTAATGGATTTAAATATTACATTAAAATTGCATAGCTTTTAAGCAATTAAGGTCTTAGCCGTATAAATACGTACAAGAGGATAGTTTTGCACAAAGTTATCCACAGAAAATGTGGGTAATTATTTTCCTGATTTTATACACAGTAGCAAAAACACTAAGCTCATATAGACGCTTTAGTCTACAATGCTTAGCATAACGAGTTCTTGTTTTTTATGTACCCATGAAAAAATCCTTGCAACAATCACTACGCACCTATTTTCAATCTCAATGGTTACGTTGTGGCCTTATTGCATGGTTTTTGTTTCCGTTAAGTGCAGTCATGTATCTAATCACTACCCTGCGCCGCTTCTTATACCGCACTAAGATCCTCACCAGCTACCGCCCACCCTTACCTGTCATCGTAGTTGGCAATATATTCGTTGGGGGGACAGGCAAGACACCACTCACTATTGCCTTAGTCCAAGCGCTGCGCCAACATGGTTGGCATATCGGCGTAATCAGCCGCGGTTATGGAGTCGATGTCGGTGAACAAGCACGTACGGCTTTTGGTCCCAGTGCGAAAGCCAGTGAGGTCGGTGACGAACCTAGCCTCATCGCCGCCTATGTCCCTGTTGCTGTACACCCCAATCGACGCTTGGCGATCGAAAAACTGCTTGAAGAGTACCCCTTAACTCGCCTGATTATCACCGATGATGGTTTACAGCATTTAGCACTTGAACGTGATATTGAAATTGTGGTCCAGGATAATCGACGCACGGGGAATGGTCTGTTACTTCCCGCAGGACCGCTACGCGAACCAACACAACGATTAAATACCGTGGATTACGTCGTCACCAACTTAAAAGAGCGCCCTAGCCGCCCAAGCACAACTCAGAGCAAGCGTATCGTCTCAAAAAACATGACGGCCAAGCAACTAAATATGTGGCTAGAAATTTGTGAAATAGAGCAATTATCAACCGGTATTAGCTTAAGTGTCAGTGACTTTCTTAAGCAACACTACGCGAGTCGCATATACGCCATTGCAGGCATTGGTCAGCCCGAACGCTTTTTTACAAGTTTACGTGAGCATGGTATCACGCCTGATTATTGTCAAGGCTTCGCTGATCATCATGTGTATAGCGATCAGGATTTACACGCCTTCTCCGACGGCATCGTACTCATGACCAGTAAGGACGCCAGTAAGTGTCGTCAGATCATGGGCTCTAATCACTGGGTAGTCCATGTACAAGCCGAATTTTCAGATCCACACTTTTTTCAGTCAATTGATGAAAAACTTCGTCAATTGCCGTTATACTAACAAAAATAAAAGACCTGAATAAGCGCTGACTCGCTAACACAGCGCTTGCTTTTTTTAGTAAATTGTACGGTTTATACAATTTTTCCAATCCTTTTATAACGATATCCTTATGAATTCTGCGCTCTTCTCATCACTACTTTGCCCACTTTGTAAACAAGCACTTCGCTATGATGCCGCTGCTCAAGAATTAATTTGTGACCATGATCAGCTTGCCTTTCCTATCAAAGACGGTATCCCAGTGATGCTCAAAGATGAGGCTCGCTCCTTATCAGCAGATACGGTTTCTAAGGACTCCGCTGCGGTACCGAACACTGACTCAGCGGTCACGCCGTAAAACTGTTCACGTCATACCTTATGCGTACTTCATTTATTGCGATTGTTCCCGCACGAGCCGCTTCAACACGCCTGCCTGGCAAGATGTTATTAGATGTCGCTGGACTGCCCTTAGTCGTGCGCACTGCACAGCAAGCCGCTTTATCTCAAGCAAGCCGTCTTATTATTGCCACTGATACCCAAGAAATTGCTGATATTGTGCAAGCGCATAATTACGAAGTCATTCTCACCCGTGAGGATCACCCTTCAGGCACAGATCGCCTTGCTGAAGTTGTTAGCACCCTGAAATTAGAGGATGAGCAAATTATCGTTAATGTCCAAGGTGATGAACCGCTTATTGCGCCTGAGCTGATTAATCAAGTCGCTCAAGAACTCGCTGACAATCCGCAAGCTAGCATTGCCACTTGTGCATACCCCATTCAAAGCAGCGAAGCACTGTTTAATCCGAATATTGTTAAAGTGGTTTGTGATTATAATAATCGCGCCATGTATTTCTCTAGAGCGCCAATTCCTTGGGCACGGGATGCATTTTCTAAGGATAAATCCCTATTACCAAAAGATTATATTGCACTGCATCATATAGGCTTGTATGCTTATCGTGTGAAATTTTTAAAGCAATACCCTCACCTCTGTGCTGGTCGATACGAGCAACTAGAGGCGCTAGAACAACTGCGCGCCATGGAGCATGGTTATCAGATTCAAGTGCTTATAACTGATGCAGCTCCCCTAGCTGGTATTGATACGGAACAAGACTTGGAGAGAGTTCGAAATTTTTTGCAGAACAAGCCATAAACTGAGATTTACTAAACTTAAGTCATATAATTAATGGCTTTCCTGACGTCTTATAATAGATTTCAAACTTTTATAA
>CAZIKJ010000123.1:0-2797 GCA_964539685.1 uncultured Pelistega sp. | reverse complement strand
GATGGGCCTAGGTCAACGTGCACTGATTGTCGCGAGCCCTAAGTCGGGTAAGACTGTCATGATGCAGCAGATTGCTAACTCCATTAGCACCAACTATCCTGATGCGACCTTGATTGTCTTATTGGTGGATGAGCGTCCTGAAGAAGTGACCGAGATGCAACGTACCGTACGTGGTGAAGTGATTGCTTCAACCTTCGACGAACCTGCAACACGTCACGTACAAGTGGCTGAGATGGTGATTGAAAAAGCCAAGCGCTTAGTTGAGTTGAAGAAAGATGTGGTGATTCTGCTGGACTCAATCACTCGTCTTGCTCGTGCCTACAATACCGTGGTGCCTTCATCTGGCAAGGTATTAACTGGTGGTGTGGATGCCAACGCATTACAACGCCCTAAGCGTTTCTTCGGTGCAGCCCGTAACCTTGAAGAAGGTGGTTCATTGACTATTATTGGTACTGCCTTGATTGAAACAGGCAGCCGTATTGACGAAGTGATCTATGAAGAGTTCAAATGTACGGGTAACTCTGAAGTTCACCTCGAACGTCGCCTAGCTGAGAAACGTATCTACCCAGCGATTAACTTGAATAAGACAGGCACACGTCGTGAAGAACTCTTGATGAAACCAGAGACCCTGCAAAAGGTTTGGGTCCTCCGCAAGTTCATCCACGAGATGGATGAGGTTGAGGCAATGGAGTTTATCTTAGATAAAGTTCGTTCGACTAAGACCAATGATGAGTTCTTTGATTTGATGAAGAAGTAAGCCATTAGTTGGCCGAATAAGTTGCAGCGCTTTATTTGAAAAGCCTTGGCTTTTTCTTAACGAGAGCAATTTATTAAGACTAGCGCGAGAGAATGCAGATATCTGCACTCGCTCATAAGTCCAAAGAAGAGAAATAAGCTCGGATGCAAATCCGAGCTTCGTTGTTTGTAGATTGGACGATTATCATACTTGATTGCCCCGTTCTTGTTCAGAGTGGTGATGCGCAATTTGATGGGTGTGATGATTGATTATTCAATGAATTGATAGACTGGATTCGTCATTGAGCAGCCAGGACTGAAATTTATTAATAATGGAATTGATGAAGGAGAAATCAACATGCGCATAGGTATTATGGCGGCGCTGCAACAAGAGATTGCAGACCTATTAGCCTTGATGGGACCACAGATGCACCTCACCCGTATTGGTCAGCGCGACTATTATGAAGGCCGCATCGGTGAGCATGATTGCGTTGTCGTGCTGGCACGTATCGGTAAAGTCGCCGCCAGTGCAAGCTGTGTGACATTAATTCGAGAGTTTAAGGTTGAACAGATAGTTTTTACTGGCTTGGCAGGTGGCTTAGGCCCTGAAGTGAGAATTGGTGATGTCGTCGTGGCTAGCGAGCTGATGCAGCATGATTTTGACGCTAGCCCTATCTTCCCTCGCTATGAGATCCCTCTCTTAGGGCGCGCCCGCTTTGCAGCGGATGAAGCCTTAAGTCAGCAATTGATAGGCGCAGCGCGAGACTACCTGCAGCAAACAGATGGCTTCACCAAGGACGTGAGTGCTGAGGTTATCGCGCAGTTCGGCTTGAATACAGGCCGTGATGTTGCGCGTGAAGTTGAGGCTGATGTTGGACGTGATGTTGATGCTGATGTTAATGCTGGGCAGGGAAAATTAACAAGAACTGAGAAAACCACCGAGAGTGAGCTTTCTACTGAGCTTAATTCCAATAATGCTACTAAGACTAGCGAGGTGGCTAGAGATAAGAAAGAGGAAGCACACACCATCCATATTCATCAAGGTATGATTTTAAGTGGCGATCAGTTCATTAACACCCATAATGAAGCCGATCGATTGTATATCGAACATCCCCAAGCGCTCTGTACCGAGATGGAAGGCGCAGCAATTGCTCAGATTTGTTATGAATACGATGTGCCCTTCGCTGTGATGCGAGTGATTTCTGATAAAGCCAATGATGACGCCTCAGTGGATTTTGATAGTTTCTTAAGTCATGTGGCACGTTATGTTTCTTCGGGGATTTTAATGCGTTGGCTGGGGGTTTAGATTGCATGATATTTTCATTACAATTGTCACAGCCCAATAAAAGTGCGTTATAATAATTGACTTTGCTGTCCCCCTGTAGCTCAGTTGGTTAGAGCAGAGGACTCATAATCCTTTGGTCGCCGGTTCAAGTCCGGCTGGGGGGACCAAATATAGCAATATAAATCAACCGCTTAGAAGATTACTTAAGCGGTTTTTTTATTTTTAGTCACGCATTTTAGGCAGTATTATTAGACAGCGTCTAAAATACAGTACTATATAAGCTGCTCAATCGAGTGGCTTTTTTTATATTATTCAATCTGGTGTGAAGAACGTGTGACATCTCTTCAAGAGATTAGCTTCATAGCGGTAAATTTCGTGAACGCTAAAGCGTCAACTCGCAACAGAAGCCAGTGTAAATCGATCAAGCAGTCAATGGCTCGACCACATCTTAACGATATTAATGTGCTTAGCAAATACCTTACTCAGAATTTGATATATATTTCACATCAGTAAGAGTACACTGTTAAGCATACGTGCTCTATCACGATAACTATCTAAAAACCACCTAGACATCTCGATTTAGTAGCATCAGTCGATAGATTCACTACTGGAGGTGAGATGGACTTCTCAAATATCTTACAAGCTATACCGAAAGAATTTACCGACTTGCTGATTGTGTTAGGCTTCTCTCTCTTAATTGGTATGGAGCAGAAGCGCCATTATCAATTAAAGAACAAAACGACTTATGGCACGGACAGGACCTTCACCTTTATTGGC
>CAZIKJ010000122.1:0-2998 GCA_964539685.1 uncultured Pelistega sp. | reverse complement strand
GTTATTTCGGATGCTTAATTGATGCCGATTATTAAGTGTGCTCTCAAGCGCATGTTCGGCCTCAATAATTTTCTGATTAAGCTCCTCATTAAAGCCTTCAATACGTTGTAGACTTTGGGTCAGTCGTATCGCTAGGACAATGCTTAAAAATATGGCAAACACCAAAGAGGTATAAGGTAAAACAATCGAGATATTACCGAGCAAATGAAATAGAGACAAGATTGAAACCGAGCTTAAAACAAGGCATGAGATTAGCGTGAAGGCAAGTAGCCAGAGTTCAACTTGCCGGGTCTGAACGCAGAGATAACTCACAAAAATACTATTACAAGAAAATATAATAATTGATGTGTAAAATACAAACAAGAGAATTTGATGCGCGAATGAAGCTGGGATAATCCAGATAATCACGCAGAGCAGTAGGGCGAGATTCAGAAAGGTCTTCTCAACGCGGGGAAATCGTTTATTTAGAAAGCGCCAAGAAAAAAGCCCAAAGCAGAAGGTATAGCCTAAAAAAAGGATAATATTGAATTTAGTGAAGTCTAATGTATTGGCAAAAGGCACTGTCTCGGTAATCAAGGTATTCGCAATAAACCCGACCCAGAATATGGACGCTAAGGTATACCAGCCATACGCTAATTCTTGTCGTCGCAGTAGCCAAATACAGGCGCACATCATTCCTAGCGTTATCGAAAAGATAATATTGAGGTAATAAATGATGCGTTGATTCCAATTGGCTTGGGTGTAACTTGCCGTGATTGTATGGATGTCAGCAATTTCTATGGGACCTAAACCGGGTGAGGTTAAGGCATCACCCACGACGCGAATATACAGATGATTGGTTTTGTTTGGCCGTAATACATTGCTCGGTATGGTGAGATAGCGCGGTGAGTTCCAACTGCGACTCAGGGGTTCCACTTGATGGGGATCGGCCCATAGCAGATGATCATTAATCCAGATGCTACCCGCCATATTAATCGAGGTAAGCAGCAAAGCAAGTGGTAGCTCTGCTTGCTTATGCTCATTATGGCAGGGCGCTTGCCAGTCAATGCGATACCAAGTGACACCTGAGTGCTTAGGCCAGCGTTGCGTCCAGATGTCTGGTAATGTCACGCTTTGCCACTGCACGTCTAACTCAGCGAGTGTTAGGGCGGTTGATGTCGTACTAGACTCTAACTCCGTAGGTGTTAAGACCTTAGTTGTGTTATTAGCCCCTAATTCAGTGGTTGTTAATGCTTTAGAATGCGTACCCGCCCCTAATTCAGCGGGTGTCATGGCATTGGATATTGTACTATAGACACTATCAATCGATACAGAGCAGCTATTGCTTGCTTGTGCCCAAGCGCTATGGCCGAGCACAAGGCTTATCATTGTGATAAGGAAAGCGAAAACTATGCTGTGCATAATGGCTAAGTCCTTAATATTTACATTCAAAATTCTTAAATCTTATTCCATTTCTTAAATTAAACCAATTTCACGCGCCTTGCTTACCGCCTTAGTGCGGTTACTCACCGCTAGTTTACGATAGACATGACGAATATGCGTCTCAACAGTGTGTCTGGAGAGGAAAATATGCTCGGCAATTTCTTGGTTACTTAAGCCTGAGGCCACTAAGGTAAGAATTTGGTGTTCCCGTTCAGTGAGATTGACTTCAAGCGATTCGTGTGAAGCATTATCGTCGCCAGCACTTTTACCTGCCGTATTGTCACTCGCATTGGCTTTTACCGGTAATTTATTCAGAATATGACGCGCGATAAAAGGATCAATCGGCGCCCCACCTTTCAAGATGCTGCGAATCGAGACCTTAAGCTCAATATCATCACGTTCCTTCAGAATATACCCCGTAGCCCCTGCTTGTAAGGCCTCAATAATCATCTCCTCGGTACTCCAAGCAGAAATCACCAAAATAGGAATATCGGGGCGTTCCTTGCTGAGTAAGTCGATAATGGTAATGCCACTGCCATCAGGCAGACCGAGATCAATCAGCGCTAAGGCAATGTGTTGTGCATCAAGATCGTTTTGCGCTTCGGTGACGGAGTTTTTGAAAAATAAATCACTAACTTGGTAGCCAATCTCCAAGAGAATAGCCTGCAGACGCTGTTGCATAAAGCTGTCGTCTTCAACCACCAATACGGGTGCGATTAAATTAATCATTACTGCCTCTTTCTAAGGTGATTGTTCTTGTGCAACTCTCGCGCACAGACTCTCGTACATACAGTCTGTTCACATAGTATTAAGCAACTCGCATTCGCACGGAGGAGCTTTACATTTTGGTTTCGCCTGCATGTTAATGAGTGACTCGTGCTTAAGCAATTGCTCTGCTTATCAGTTTTGCCTTCATGATAATTGCGCTATTGGGCTAATTCGATTGTCTTTTATGACGGCTTAAGTCATTGTAAGGAAAACAACAAAAAAACAAAATCACTATTTCTAGTGATTTTCAAGCAAATGTAAAAATGTTTTAATTTTTGGTATGTTCTGAGACCTTTGCAAAAAGCTTTTATAGAAATTAGCTTCAATAGTTGACGCTAATTGATAGCAAATCGCTTGTAAATTCAATTAAATACCTTAGGGAAACACAAGCTTGCTTAATTTTGTGAAGGTCTCGTTCTATATACATTTCGCTACTTTTCCTAGAAGAACACCTAAGGCAGATAAAACTAGCCATAGACTGCCGCTGTAAACTTCGCTTCTCTCTTAAAAAGTGCGCTAATCAAACCAATGAGGTTATCCCATGAATAAGGCTTATCAACAACTTACACATACTGCTTTGGCCCAAAAAACAAGCGGCGCTTTTCAAATAAAACCGATAGTTCTTCTTATTCAACTAGCATTCAGCTTGAGTGCTATACCTGCTCTTGCACAAGCACAGACTTGCGTAGTATCAAATTGTAGTATTAATGGTGATTATGCAAGCGGAATAGACTTAAGCCACTTTGCTGGGAAGGATGGTACCAAAGGAGGTGCAAATTCAGAGATTCGTGCGGGTAAGTCGGGAACC
>CAZIKJ010000121.1:0-3532 GCA_964539685.1 uncultured Pelistega sp. | reverse complement strand
GGCGTTGAAATGTTCCGTAAACTCCTTGACGAAGGTCAAGCAGGTGATAACGTAGGTCTATTACTACGTGGTACGAAGCGTGAAGACGTTGAGCGTGGTCAAGTATTGGCTAAACCAGGTTCAATCAAGCCACACACTAACTTCTCAGCTGAAGTGTATATCTTGTCAAAAGAAGAAGGCGGTCGTCACACACCATTCTTCCAAGGTTACCGTCCACAGTTCTACTTCCGTACAACGGACGTAACAGGCTCAATCACATTGCCAGCGGACAAAGAAATGGTTCTACCAGGCGATAACGTGTCAATGGACGTTGAGTTGATTGCACCGATCGCGATGGAAGAAGGTCTACGTTTCGCGATTCGCGAAGGTGGCCGTACTGTTGGCGCCGGCGTTGTTGCTAAGATCTCTAAATAAGATCTACATAAGAGTAGTAAATCCGGGTAGTCTAAGACTACCCGTACGCACCTTCAAGGTTTGCGTTGGAAATACAGGGGTATAGCTCAATTGGCAGAGCGTCGGTCTCCAAAACCGAAGGTTGTAGGTTCGATTCCTACTGCCCCTGCCACAAATAAGCGGACTCATCACTTACCGCAAGTATAATATGTCAAATAAAAGTCAAGTCGAAACCATCACAAGCTCAGCCGATAAGGTCAAAATTACCTTAGCGGTCATCGTGCTTATTGCCGGAATATTTGCGTATTCCTTTTTTAGTGATCTTAATATCTACGCTCGCGTAGGCATGTTCATTGGTGGTCTGGCTGTGGCAACATTATTGCTATGGCTAAGTGATAGTGGCAAGCGCATTCTAGGTTTTGCAACCGGTTCATACAATGAGATGAAACGCGTTGTGTGGCCGACTCGCAAAGAAACCTTACAGATGACAGGTATCGTATTTGCCTTTGTTACTGTAATGGCTATTGTGCTGTGGCTCATGGATAAGCTAATTGGTTGGCTTATTTATGGTGTCTTGCTGGGTTGGAACTAAGGACAACTTATGAGTATGCGTTGGTATGTAGTGCATGTTTTCTCTGGTATGGAGAAAAAAGTTCAAAGTTCTTTGCAAGAACGTATTGAGCGCGCAGGTTTACAATCTTCATTTGGTCGTATTCTCGTGCCGACTGAAGAAGTGATTGAAAGTCGTGGTGGCCAACGAGCTGTAACAGAACGTCGAATTTTTCCTGGCTATGTATTAGTCGAGATGGAATTTTCTGACGAAGCATGGCACTTGGTGAAGAGCACTAATCGTGTAACAGGTTTCTTAGGTGGTACAGGATCACGTCCGACACCAATTCCTGAAAAAGAAGTACTACGTCTTTTCTCACAAATTGAAGAGGGTGGCGAGAAGCCACGCCCGAAAATTTTATTCGAAGTTGGCGAAGCTTTGCGTATCAAGGAAGGTCCATTTGCAGACTTTAATGGTAGCGTTGAAGAAGTTAACTACGAAAGAAACAAGGTTCGCGTGAATGTCATGATCTTTGGTCGTGCCACACCTGTTGAACTGGATTTTAGCCAGGTTGAAAAAACAATCTGATTTTTAACCCCGGGGAGCCGTAAGGCGCAACTACCCGTAAGGAGCATATCATGGCGAAGAAAATCGTCGGCTTCATTAAGCTGCAAGTACCAGCTGGTAAAGCCAACCCATCACCTCCAATTGGCCCTGCTTTAGGTCAACGTGGTCTTAACATTATGGAATTCTGTAAAGCGTTCAATGCACAAACACAAGGCATGGAACCAGGTTTACCAATTCCAGTAGTGATTACTGCTTTCGCAGACAAATCATTCACTTTCGTGATGAAAACCCCTCCAGCAACTATTCTTATCAAGAAAGCTGTTGGTATTCAATCAGGTTCTGCACGTCCACACTTAGATAAAGTGGGTACATTAACACGTGCACAAGCTGAAGAAATCGCAAAAACTAAAGAGCCTGACTTAACAGCCTCTGACCTAGATGCCGCCGTACGTACCATTGCTGGTACAGCACGCAGCATGGGTATTAACGTTGAGGGTATCTAATCATGGCGAAACTAGGTAAGCGCGCAGCCGCTATTGCTGCAAAAATCGATCGCAATAAACTATACCCAGTTAGCGAAGCTATCACTCTTGTTAAAGAGTGTGCAACTGCAAAATTTGACGAGTCAATCGACGTTGCAGTTCAACTTGGTGTAGATCCAAAGAAATCTGACCAAATCGTACGTGGTTCAGTTGTGCTTCCTGCAGGTACTGGTAAATCAGTACGCGTAGCAGTATTTGCTCAAGGCGAAAAAGCTGAGCAAGCTAAAGAAGCTGGCGCTGAAATCGTTGGTATGGAAGACTTAGCGGACGAAATCAAAGCAGGTAACTTCAATTTTGATATCGTGATCGCGTCTCCAGACACAATGCGTATTGTTGGTACTTTAGGTCAAGTATTAGGCCCACGTGGTTTAATGCCTAACCCTAAAGTGGGTACTGTAACTCCTGATGTGGCTACAGCGGTTAAGAATGCTAAAGCTGGTCAAGTACAATATCGTACAGACAAAGCAGGTATTATTCACGCTACTATCGGCCGTGCATCTTTCAATGTAGAGCAATTGCAAGAAAACTTGACTGCTTTAGTTGATGCGTTAAACAAAGCACGTCCACAAGCTGCTAAAGGTATCTACCTACGTAAGATCGCTGTATCATCAACAATGGGTGGTGGTGCAAAAGTTGAAGTCGCTTCTCTAAGCGCTTAAACTTAAAAAGGACTTTGGGCTGTGCTTAGCTGTATTATTCAACTAAGCACTGCTATCAAAGACCGCAGGAGCCGAGAGGCTTAAAACTAGCTTGTAAAGTAGATCCCGCGTAGATGGCGTCCCATGGAAGAATTCATAATGAGCTCGACCAGGTACGCCGCATATGGAACGACACACACGAAAAGCCTTTTCGACCGTGTCATTTGATGGAGTGTTCAAACCGTGAGTCTCAATCGTAATGAGAAAGCGGCAGTCATCGAAGAAGTATCAGCTCAAGTAGCTAATGCTCAATCATTGGTTGTTGCTGAGTACCGTGGTATTGACGTTGCTTCTGTCACCGTATTGCGCAAAACTGCACGTGAATCTGGTGTGTATCTACGTGTTCTTAAGAACACGTTAGTTTGCCGCGCGATTGCTGGTACCGAATTTGAAGGTATTAGCGATCAATTAACTGGTCCATTAATCTATGCGATTAGTGAAGACCCAGTAGCGGCTGCTAAAGTACTATCAAATTTTGCTAAAACCAATGAGAAAATCGTTATTAAAGCTGGTGCCTTACCAGGTTCAGTTTTAGATGCTAATGGTGTTAAAGCCTTGGCAACGATGCCTTCTCGTGATGAGTTGTTATCAAAATTGTTGGGTACTATGCAAGCACCGATTGCAACATTTGTGCGTACGCTTAATGAAGTTCCAACTAAATTTGTGCGTGGCCTTGCTGCTGTGCGCGATCAAAAAGAAGCTGCGTAAGCAGTGGTTGGACTTGTCATTAAAGACAAAGCGATACAAAACCCTGGCATTAATTTAAAAATTTATATTTGGAG
>CAZIKJ010000120.1:0-2661 GCA_964539685.1 uncultured Pelistega sp. | reverse complement strand
ATATAAGTATAATAAGGATTGACATTTGACGTTGTTTGCGTCAGTAGAAATAATATAGAAAAAACAAGGACTTCACAAGGCTTATTGGCAAACTGCTTTGACTTTTGAGTGGTAAAAATTTGCATTTCACGCCGCTAAGCTTACATTAAGCTGTACAAACAAAAATGTAACAAGGCTTTTAAGGGTTAATTACTGTAAATTATCTGAAGTTGGGTGAAAATACTGGTTTTCTGTTGTTAAGTGGATAAAAGCCTTATCGCATCAATTATTTTGTAACAGTAACAATTAAATTGTAAATTTAATGTTGCGTGCGCATATGTTTCAGTATATAGAGATGAACGATTGCTCTCATAGCAGAGGATTATTGCTGCACTTTATCATCTGTTTGTTGTTATATAATAATATTTTTATATTTTAGTCAAGAAAAAAGCTCAGTGAAAAATCACTGAGCTTTTTGTGAGTACTTATTTGTGACTACTTACATACCATCGTAAACAGGACCTTCACCACCTTGAGGGGCAACCCATACAATATTTTGGGTTGGGTCTTTAATATCACAGGTTTTACAGTGGACGCAGTTTTGCGCATTAATCTGTAGCTTATCTTGGCCTGCGTCGTCTTTGATAAATTCATAAACACCAGCAGGGCAGTATCGCTGCTCAGGACCCGCATACACAGACAAGTTAGTATTGACAGGGATATCGGCATTCTTCAAGGTGAGGTGAATCGGCTGATTTTCCTCATGATTGGTATTTGAAATAAAGACCGAGCTCAAGCGATCAAAGCTATACACGCCGTCCGGTTTCGGATAGTCAATCTTCGGCATCTCTGCAGCAGGTCGCAAGCACTCATGGTCAGCTTTCTTGCGGTGAATTGTCCAAGGGATTTTGCCACCCAAGAGTTTCTGTTCGATACCTGTCATTAAGGTGCCGATTAAGAGACCTTTCTTGAACCATTGCTTAAAGTTACGCGTGCGCTTGAGTTCAGCATGTAACCAAGAGTTTTCAAAAGCGATCGGGTAGTCGCTTAAAATATCGTGGCTGCGCTCAGCTTCAAGTGCATTGAAAATGGCTTCAGCGGCCATCATGCCAGATTTAATGGCGGCATGGCTGCCCTTAATACGAGCGGCATTGAGGAAGCCTGCTTCACAGCCGACTAAGGCGCCACCTGGGAAAACCAATTTCGGCAGCGATAATAAACCACCTGCGGTAATGGCACGAGCACCGTATGCCACACGCTTACCACCCTCAAGGAATTCTTTGATACTTGGGTGCGTCTTATAGCGCTGGAATTCTTCAAAAGGCGATAACCAAGGGTTGGCGTAATCTAAACCAACCACCATGCCGATAACTACACGATTATCGTTTAAGTGATAAAGGAATGAACCACCATAGGTGTCATTCTGGAGTGGCCAGCCAGCAGTGTGGATAACAAGACCTGGTTTAGATTTGGCAGGATCAATTTCCCACATCTCTTTGATGCCAATGCCATAGCTTTGTGGGTCACGATCGGTGTTGAGTGAGTAACGCTCAATTAATTGACGGCCTAATTGACCACGCGCACCTTCAGCGAAAATTGTATATTTCGCATGCAACTCCATGCCTTCTTGGAAGTGGTCTGATGGTGAACCATCACGATTAACACCCATATTGCCAGTGGCCACGCCACGTACAGCGCCTTGTTCATCATAGAGGATTTCAACAGCCGCAAAACCTGGGAATACTTCAACACCCAGACTTTCCGCTTGTTCGCCTAACCATCGGGTGAACTCACCAAGACGGACTACATAATTGCCGTCATTATGAAAGCAAGATGGAAGCGCCCAGTTAGGCGTACGACGTGCGCCTTTTTCATTTAAGAATAAAAAGCGATCTTCAGTAACCGGTGTGTTTAATGGAGCACCACGCTCTTTCCAGTCAGGGAACAGTTCGTTAATGGCGATAGGGTCCATAACGGCGCCAGATAGAATATGCGCGCCAACTTCAGCGGCTTTTTCTAGAACACAGACGTTAATTTCTTTGCCAGCTGTTGCAGCAAGCTGTTTTAGTTTAATGGCAGTCGCTAAGCCCGCTGGCCCAGCACCGACGACAACAACGTCATATTCCATCGATTCGCGTTCTGACATGTGAACACTCTCCTCAAATTAATAGTAAATTATGTATTTGTTGTATTGTAATGGGATTCGGTGGACATAAAAAGCTATTTGACTACTTTTTTCCGTAAGGTGGTGTTTTCAATCGTGAAAGCCTGATTTTTGTCAGATTTTTGCGTATAAAAGCCTTGGTTTGTTTTGCTAGGCGGAATAGTAGTCAAGGGCGAGTGCTATTTTTATGCGACTATAGTCATTTATAATTTTAGATTTAATGGGTTTAGTCGCTAATAAATCATTTTTATAAGGCTTTATTTACGTTTTTTATGTATTTCGTCAGTTTGATTTAAATAAGTTTAATACTACTGTATTCTGCATTGCAAATCTAAGTTCCAAAATATCCAGTTGCTAATATTACGGATAATACATGTTTTGCGATAGAAATTTGCTTCTCATCACGGAACTGTCACATAAACACCTAGGGAAAACTAGATGTTTACTATAAACTGATGGTTTCTCGCGTAAGATTTGCTAAGATTTTATTAGTTATTTTTAACCCTTTTGTATAAGGA
>CAZIKJ010000119.1:0-3825 GCA_964539685.1 uncultured Pelistega sp. | reverse complement strand
GGTTGGTTTAATCAAATAAATTTTTATATTTGATTACAATAGCGCTTCGCTAAGTCACTGAGAATGGCTGCTTGTTACCCATAAGCGATACCACTCAGTGACTTTTGTTTTTATCTAACAAAGGTATAAATATGACTACTGACGCTGAAAAAATTGCCGAATTAGAACGTTTGGTGGCAGAAGTTGATCGTGGTGGCCGAAAGACAGGCGGCATCGCTGGTGCGGTGTTAGCTGTTGGTGCCTTACTATGGTCATTTTTTCAATTATGGTTTGCTTCACCTCTACCGTTCACCTTTAATTTCGCTATTTTTAACGATACCGAGGCGCGCGCCATTCACTTGGGCATCGCAATGTTTTTAGGCTACTTGGCCTACCCGATGTTTAAAAATGCGTCCGATAAAATGCCGCTCTATGATTGGATTCTTGCTTTTGTTGCTGGCTTTTGCGGTGCTTATTTGTTTCTCTTCTACCAAGAACTTGCTTTACGCCCTGGCTTGCCTACAACCCTTGATGTCGTAACGGGTTCAGTAGGGATTGTTTTATTACTTGAAATCACACGCCGTTCACTTGGTTTGCCCATGACTATTTTGGGTATTGTATTTTTATGCTATGTGTTCTTAGGCCCTTATTTGCCCGATGTGATTGCTCACCGTGGCGCTTCTATTGAACGCGTTGTTTCACATATGTGGCTGACCACTGAAGGCACCTATGGTGTTGCGCTAGGTGTATCGGTATCCTATATTTTCATCTTCGTTCTGCTCGGCTCTTTACTAGACCGTTGTGGTGCGGGTAATTATATGATGCAGATTTCATTTGCCATGCTAGGACACTTGCGTGGCGGCCCCGCTAAAGTTGCTGTCGTTTCTTCTGCGGTGAACGGTTTAGTCTCGGCATCATCAGTGGCCAACGTTGTAACGGGCGGTATTTTCACCATTCCCCTGATGAAGAAATCGGGCTATGGTGGCATCCGTGCGGGAGCGATTGAAACCTCATCGTCAGTGAATGGTCAAATTATGCCGCCTGTGATGGGCGCAGCCGCCTTCTTAATGATTGAATATGTGGGCATCCCCTACACAGAAATCATTAAAAATGCGATTTTACCAGCCTCAATTTCTTATATTTCCTTGTTCTATATTGTGCATTTGGAAGCTTTGAAATTAGGTATTGAACCCATGATGTCAGCTGGTCAACCTAAGACTTTACTACAGAAGTTAGCGGGTTGGGGCATGGGTATTGCGGGCACTTTCATTGTCATGGGTGGTTTTTACTACATTGGCACCGGCGTACAAGCACTTGCTGGTGATGCAGCGATGCCAATTCTATTGGCAATGCTACTGATTGTGTATATTGCCTTAGTCAGAACCTCTGCTAAGCATCCTGATTTACCTACGGATATCAATATTACCAATCCAGTAAAGCCCGAAACGTGGCCAACAGTACGTTCTGGTTTGTACTTCTTGATTCCTATCGGTATTTTAGTATGGTGTTTGAGTGTTGAAATGCTTTCTGCAGGTCTTTCGGCGTTCTACGCTTGTGTTTCATTAATTTTCTTGATGCTAACACAACGTCCATTGATTGCCTTTTTCCGTAAACAAGCTATAGCGCCATCAGTCAAAGTAGGCTTGGAAGAAACTACCTTAGGCTTACAAGAAGGCGCACGCAATATGATTGGTATTGCAATTGCTTGCGGCACAGCAGGTCTCATTGTAGGTGCAATTACCTTAACTGGACTAGGCTTACGCATGACCGCTTTTGTTGAGTTAGTGTCTATGGGTAACGTACTCGTGATGCTATTTTTCACAGCGGCAGTTTGTTTGATCTTAGGCTTAGGTATGCCAACCACAGCGAACTACATTCTCATGGCTACCCTTATGGCGCCTGTTGTTGTAGAGCTAGGTGCACAGAATGGCTTGATTATCCCATTAATTGCCGTACACTTTTTTGTGTTTTATTTTGGCATAATGGCGGATATTACGCCACCTGTGGGACTCGCAACCTTTGCAGCAGCAGCGATTTCTGGTGAAGATCCTATTAAGACTGGGTTGCAAGGGGTAATCTATGCACTACGTACAGCAATCTTGCCCTTTATTTTTGTCTTCAATCCTTTGCTCTTATTAATTGGCATTGATTCATGGGCACATTTAATCGCTGTCGTATTTGGTGCAATTGTGGCTTCGATGATGTTTGCAGCAGCAAGTATGCGTTGGTTTAGAATTAAGTGTACCTGGCTTGAAGCACTCGTACTCTTAATTGCTTCTTTCATGTTGTTTAGACCTGATTGGTATATGAATCGTGTCTCACCTGAATATGTTAGTCGACCTATTACCGAAATGTACTCTATTGCTGGTAATGCTAAAGATAATCAACGTTTTGTAGCGAGTATTCGTGGCTATAATTTAGAAGGCGATGAAATTAGCAAGCTTGTGGCGGTCAATTTGCCTGTGCTAGAAGACACGAGTGGTAAAGATGTTGAGCAAATCGGTCGTGAGCGGTTGCGTAATGCAGGATTGACCTTTATGGATTTAGGAGGCACGACTCAAGTAGCTGCGGTACGTTTTGGCAGTCCTGCAAAGCGTTCTAGCTGGGAACAAGGATGGGATGTTGAGGACGTTATGGTGGCAAATCCTAATCGACCAACACCGCTTCTCTTCTTTATCCCTGGTCTTATATTAATTGCTGGTGTTTGGTGGCTGCAAGGACAGCGTATACGACGCCAAGAGAAGGGCACTGTTGCATAACGTGGGTTTGACTCACAATAAGCCCCAAGTTTGATTCTTAAAGAAATGCACTTCAAAATGTTAGATTGTTAATTCTATGTTTTGGAGGCATTACATTAAAAATAGCATAAGCTTGGGGCTTAATTATTGCCAGGCGAACAGCCTAATATGGTTCTTCCAGTGTCGCTGTAGAGCTTGGCTAATGAGAACATACTGCTTAAATGAAATAGAGTAATGCTCAATAGAGTAATGCTCAATAGAGTAATGCGAAATATATTAATGGAATTGCTGCTGGCGAATTAGACCTACAGCAATGCCCTCAATCGAGAATTCTCGATCATCCGTCACAATAATCGGTTCAAAATCCGTATTCTCGGGCAATAATTCAATATGCGTCTTGGTGCGCAAGAAGCGTTTCACGGTAACTTCTTCATCAATCCGCGCAACAATAATCTGTCCATTACGTGCTTCAGCTTGGCGCTTCACCGCTAATAGGTCACCATCTAAGATACCTACATCACGCATAGATTCGCCCTTAACTTTCAAGAGATAATCAGGTGTTGATGTAAATAGGGCGGGGTCTACATGCAAGGTTTTGTCGAGGTTCTCTTCGGCTAAGATAGGATTACCTGCCGCAACGCGTCCAACAACCGGTAGACTAAGGGCCTCGGCAATCTGCTCCATACCTTGGCGTAGCGCATCAGCTGTTCTGCCCAGGAGCTTGCCACTTAAAGAAGCTTGCTCTGTCTCTTGGTGTGTTGAGGAGGTGGCTTGTAGCTTAAGCGAGCTGACTACTGAGCTTGAGCTTTGTGGTTCAGCCGTTGCTAATTGCTGCGCTGATATTAACTGCTGTTGCGCAGTATCAAACTCAGGATTTAAGCGAATACCTCGTGATGTGCCAGGTATAACAGCAATTGCTCCCTTCTTGACAAGTGCTTTCAAATGATCTTCAGCCGCATTGGGCGAGCGAAATCCTAAGGCCTTAGCAATTTCGGCGCGAGTAGGCGGAAAACCTGTCTTGACAATCGACTGACGTATAAAGTCAAGAATCTCTTGTTGGCGTGCGGTGAGTTTAATCATATCAAAAAAATAGACTGTATAAATATAC
>CAZIKJ010000118.1:0-3473 GCA_964539685.1 uncultured Pelistega sp. | reverse complement strand
GTTTTTTAAGATAGGCATAATAACTTGAACAAAATATAAAAATCACGCTATAATTATAGGCTTATTTAGAAATTTTTCTAAAGAAACCTCAACCGCTCTTAAAAAAGGATGCTTTTTTAAGAGATTTTTTAATGCTTGAATGCTTATATTGAATGCTTATATTGAATGATTATATTGAATGATTATAAGTAAGTTTATAGGTTTTAATTCAAGCAAATAGCGTGCAGGCCGAATAGGGTGTTGAGTTCATGCTTAGTCATGATAATCAATAAACACGGACCTTGCACTAGACATAACCCTATGGAGTAGAAACATGTCATTAATGCGTCAAATGCTAGAAGCTGGTGTTCACTTTGGTCACCAAACACGTTACTGGAATCCAAAAATGTCTCAATACATTTTCGGTCAACGTAACAAAATTCATATCATCAACTTGGAAAAAACTGTTGCTAAATACTTAGAAGCAGTTAACTTTATCCGTCAAGTAGCTGCTCAAGGTGGCGAAGTTCTTTTCGTTGGCACTAAGCGCTCAGCACGTGAAATTATTGCTGCTGAAGCTGCTCGCGCAGGTGTTCCATATGTTGATAACCGCTGGTTAGGCGGTATGATGACTAACTTCAAGACTGTCAAGACTTCTATCAAGCGTCTGAAAGATATGGAGCAAGCACAAGCTGATGGTACAGCTGATCTTATGATCAAGAAAGAAGCACTTATGTTCACTCGTGAACTTGAGAAGCTAAATAAATCAATTGGTGGCATCAAAGAAATGAACAAATTGCCTAGCGCATTGTTCGTTGTTGACGTCGGTTACCACAAAATTGCAATCCAAGAAGCTCGTACATTGGGTATTCCTGTTGTTGCGGTTGTGGATACAAACCACTCTCCTGATGGTATTGATTATGTAATTCCTGGTAACGATGACTCTGCGAAAGCAATTGAGTTGTATGCTGCTGGTATTGCAAATGCGATCTTACAAGGTCGTGAACAACGTCTAAACGGTGTTGTTGAAGAAATCCAAGCGGAATCTGCAGCAGCAGACTACGTGGAAGAAACCACTGAAGAGTAATTGAAAAATGCCTCATTGTTGTCATGACAATGAGGTATCCTTTCAACGTAGTGGATCTTGTCTAAATTTCGCCCTCAGCATTACGCTTGGGGCACACAAATATATTGGAGAAATAATGGCTGAAATTACCGCAGCAATGGTTAAAGAATTGCGTGAGAAAACCGACGCTCCTATGATGGAGTGCAAAAAGGCACTAGCTGAAGCTGGTGGCGATATGGACCGCGCTGAAGAACTTCTTCGTGTAAAACTTGGTAATAAAGCAAGTAAAGCCGCTAGCCGTGTAACAGCCGAAGGCTTGATTGGCGTATATATCGCTGATGATGCAAAAACTGGTGCGCTTGTTGAAGTAAACTGTGAAACTGACTTTGTCGCCAAAAACCAAGACTTTATCGATTTCGTTAACGCTATTGCTAAGCTAGTTACAGAATCAAATCCTGCTGATGTTGCCGCTTTGTCTGAGTTGCCAATGGGCGAGGGCACTGTAGAAACAACACGTGCAGCTTTAGTTGGTAAAATTGGCGAGAACATGAGTATTCGTCGTTTCCACCGTATTGCTACAGAGAACTCAGTGGCTAGTTACATCCACGGTGGTCGTATAGGTACTTTAGTTGAATTTGCAGGCGAAGCAGACGTTGGTAAAGACGTTGCTATGCACGTTGCTGCAACTAAGCCTAAAGCATTAGACGCTTCTGGCGTATCTGCTGAAGAAATCGAAAAAGAGCGTTCAGTTGCTGCACAGAAAGCTGCTGAATCTGGCAAGCCAGCTGAAATCGTTGAGAAAATGGTTGAAGGTACGATTGCTAAGTTCTTAAAAGAAGTAACCCTATTGAATCAACCGTTTGTTAAAAATGACAAACAAACTGTTGAGCAAATGCTTAAAGAGAAGAAAGCTTCAGTGAACAGTTTTGTTCTATACAACGTTGGTGAAGGTATTGAGAAAGCCGTTACTGACTTTGCAGCTGAAGTTGCATCGATGACACAAGCCTAATAAGGTTTGTAAGCATATAAATCCCCTTTACTGAGTGTATGCTTAGATTTAAGCATCACTTCACTGAAGGGGATTATTTTTGTGTATTGCATTAGTAATCTTGTTAAAATAGCAAGGTTTCATATATCAAAAGGACATTGAAGGTCATGACTACTGGATACAAACGAGTATTGCTAAAGCTTTCGGGTGAGGCGCTAATGGGTGAGGATGCGTTTGGCATTAATCGCACGACTATCATTCGCATGACCGAAGAAATTGCCGAAGTTGCAAAATTAGGTGTCGAATTAGCCGTGGTGATTGGTGGTGGTAATATTTTCCGCGGCCTAGCTCCTGGTGCGCAAGGTATGGATCGTGCGACTGCTGACTATATGGGTATGCTGGCGACTGTGATGAATGCCTTGGCGCTACAAGATGCCTTGAAAAATCACGGTGTTGTGGCTCGTGTTCAATCCGCACTGAATATTGACCAAGTCGTAGAGCCTTACATCCGTCCTAAAGCATTGCGCTATCTGGAAGAGAAGAAAGTGGTGATTTTTGCTGCTGGTACTGGTAATCCTTTCTTTACAACGGATACGGCTGCTGCCTTGCGTGGTGCCGAGATGGGTGCTGAGATTGTTTTGAAAGCAACCAAGGTAGATGGTATTTATACGGCTGACCCGAACAAGGACCCAAGCGCAACGCGCTATAATCGCATTACTTTTGATGAGGCCATTTCACGTCGCCTTGAAGTAATGGATGCGACCGCTTTCGCCTTGTGTCGCGATCAAAAATTACCGATCAATGTATTTTCAATTAATAAGCCTGGAGCGTTAAAGCGTGCCGTTATGGGTGAAGACGAGGGAACTTTAGTTCACGTCTAAATAGGCTTAAACATAAAAAGGTATGAGTAGAATGAGTATTTCAGAAATTAATAAATCAAGCGAAACCCGCATGGGCAAATCGATTGAGACGTTTAAAAATAATTTATCTAAAATTCGTACAGGTCGTGCTCATGCTGGCATTATTGACCATGTGCAAGTCGAGTATTACGGCTCTATGGTGCCGGTCAGCCAAGTCGCTGCGGTATCTGTAGTGGATGCACGCACCCTGAACGTGCAACCATGGGAAAAGCAGATGACTTCACCGATTGAGAAAGCGATTCGTGAATCAGATTTAGGCCTGAATCCAGTGGCTTTAGGTGAGTCCATCCGTGTACCTATGCCAGCGTTGACCGAAGAGCGTCGTCGAGATTTAACCAAAGTGGTTCGCTCTGAGGGTGAGGATTGTAAGATTGCTATTCGTAATTTACGTCGTGATGCCAACGAGTCATTCAAGAAACTGCTGAAAGATAAAGACATCTCTGAAGATGATGAGCGCCGTGCTCAAGACGTGATCCAAAAAATGACAGACAAGTATATTGCTGAAATCGATGGCTTAGTT
>CAZIKJ010000117.1:0-2573 GCA_964539685.1 uncultured Pelistega sp. | reverse complement strand
CAAATAGGAAAAGCGCGCCCTTATACGCGAGCGATTGGGCCTTTTGCCCTAATTTAGCGGCTTCGACCAGATGGCCTGCGAGTTTTAAGCGCTGTGCTTCACCCCCTGATAAGGTAGGTACTGGCTGACCTAAGGCCACATACTCTAAACCGACATCGACCAAGGGTTGTAGACTGTACTGTACTTCTTTAAGACCCTTAAAGAAATTCAGGGCCTCACTGACCGTCATCTCTAAGACCTCGGCAATATTTGCCGATTGCCCAAGGTGCTCTAGGCGTACTTCAAGTACTTCAGGTCTAAAGCGTTGGCCATTGCAATCAGGGCAACGCAGATACACATCAGATAAAAATTGCATCTCAACATGCTCGAAACCTGTACCACCACAACCAGGGCAGCGGCCATCACCGCTGTTGAAACTGAAAGTACCTGCGGTATAGCCGCGCTCACGGGCTAAGGGTGCTTGGGCAAACAGCTTGCGGATAGCGTTAAACGCACCCACATAACTGGCTGGGTTAGAGCGAGCCGTTTTGCCGATAGGACTTTGATCAACCATCACTACATCACTGAGTTGTTCCGCGCCCAGTAGATGACGATAGCTGCCAGGGGCTTGTGTGCCTTGGCCAAAATGCTTTAAGAGTGCAGGATGTAGCACATCTTGAATAAGAGTTGATTTACCTGAGCCAGAGACACCTGTGATACAGACCATACGGCCCAGCGGGAAGGCGACATCAATATTTTTCAAATTATTGGCTTGAACACCTTCGATCAGCAGGCGTGGAGTACGATCGCTGACTTGCATAGGGCGTGGCGCTTCAACTCGCAAGCGATTGCCTAAATATTGCCCCGTCAAGGTAGGGGCTTGACGTAGCTCGGTGGGTGTACCATCAAACACAATTTCACCACCTCGCTCGCCAGGACCTGGTCCAATATCGAGAATACGATCAGCCGCAATCATCACTTGTGGATCATGTTCGACCACAACCAAGGTGTTACCTGCATTGCGTAGTCGCTGCATTACCCTTACGATACGGCCCATATCACGCGGGTGTAAACCAATCGAGGGTTCATCCAAGACAAATAAGGTGTTGGTTAGGGACGTGCCGAGCGCTGTGGTGAGGTTTATCCGTTGTACTTCACCACCACTTAAGGTGCGACTTTGACGATCGAGACTTAAGTAGCCAAGTCCTACATCATTCAAATAGTTTAAGCGTGATTTAATTTCATTGAGAACTAATTCAACCGCCGCATCGGTAATCAAGTCTTCATTATCGAAGAAAGTTTTCAGGCGGCTAATCGGCAAGCGCATCATATCATGGATGGCTAAGCCAGGCAGGGCATCGAGTTGCGCCTGATCCCATGCCGCACCAATTGGCATAAAGCGTTGGTAAGTATCACCTTCAGGAGCAGACCGAGAGCCAATACGCCACAGATTGGCATCGGCTTTTAGGCGTGAGCCTTGGCAGTCAGGGCAGACATTATAGCTACGGAATTTTGACAGCAAGATGCGCACATGCATCTTATACGCCTTGCCTTCTAGGTATTTAAAGAAGCGAGCAATCCCATACCATTGGTTTTTCCAAGCATGGCGGGTATCACTAAAATCCTCAACCCCTTGAATTACCCATTGTTGTTGTTCCTCATTCAGTGCTTGCCAAGGGATATCGATGGGGATGCCTGCCGTCTTGGCATGACGTAATAAATCATCTTGGCACTCTTTATTGCTTGGCAACTGAAAGGGGCGCACAGCACTATCGGCCAAGGATTTGCTTGCATCGGGAATCACCAGACCATAATCAATATCCATGGTGCGACCAAAGCCACGACACGTTTCACAAGCGCCGAGTGGCGAGTTAAACGAGAAAGTACTCGACAAGGGTTGTTTATAGCTAATATTGCAGCTGGCACAATGTAAGTGTTGACTAAAGTTCCACTGGTACTTATCCGCTCCTTCATCGTCAAGTGCGTAGATGCGCAAATGACCTTGCCCATGTTTTAAGCAGGTTTCTAAAGCTTCAATCACTCGTTCAGGTTCAGCATTTGAAAAACGCAGGCGATCTTGTACCACATGTAACTCAAGATAGGTTTCGGCTGCTTTGGCTTTTTTGCCTTTCTTTGTAGCGGCCGAGCTGAGCGCTTCGGTGCGTTGTTCTTGTGCATGGATACGCGTATAGCCTTGCTGTTGCAAGAAATGGGTAATTTCTTCTTCCGTATAGTTGGCGGGAACCCGCACGGCAAAGGTAATCACGAGACGCGGGTCTTGAGCCGCTTGGCTTAGACTTTTTAATTGTTGATAAATCGATTCGGCATGATCCTTTTTAACCACTTGGCCACAGCCACGGCAATATAAATTCGCGACGCGAGCATAAAGTAATTTTAAATGGACATTCAGCTCGGTCATGGTACCCACTGAGCTGCGTGAGTTGCGTACAGGGTTAGTCTGGTCAATCGCAATCGCGGGCAGGATGCCTTCAATCTGATCCACTTGCGGCTTGTCCATGCGATCCAAGAATTGGCGCGCATAGGCGGAGAAGGTTTCAACATATTTACGCTGACCTTCAGCATATAAAGTATCG
>CAZIKJ010000116.1:0-1734 GCA_964539685.1 uncultured Pelistega sp. | reverse complement strand
GCTACTGAGGCAGTCAATACGCAAGCACCGCGCTCGCCATTGATAACCTCATTTTTGGCCATGGCAGCGGCAGCAAAGCGCAAAGCATTGTACGTACCAATAATATTGACGCGAATAATATTCTCAAACTTCTCTAACTCGCCTGGGCTACCATCACGTTCAACCAGACGAATGGCACCACCGAAGCCCGCACAATTGACTAAAACACGTAGTGGTGCAATATCAACCGCTGCGGCAATGGCTGCCTCAACCTGCTCGGCTTGTGTAACATCCGCCTTGATATACGTCACTTTATCGCCAAATTGCTCGGCTAATTCTTGTTTTTTATCCGCATAATCTGCCACCACAACATGTACGCCTTTAGCGACTAATTTTTCTGTTGTAGCGAGGCCTAGACCAGAGCCACCACCGGTGACAACTGCACTCATCTGACTTGTTAACTGCATTGACTTCTCTCCTAATTATAAAATTTACGTATCTTGATTTATGCTAAGCGCTCAATAATCGTCGTGTTCGCCATACCGCCCGCCTCACACATGGTTTGTAAACCATATCGATGATTATTATCTTCAAGTGCGTGCAAGAGAGTCGTCATAATCCGTACGCCTGATGCACCGAGTGGATGTCCTAACGCAATTGAGCCACCACGCGGATTCAATTTGTCATCGCTCACTTGGAGTTCTTTTTGCCAAGCTAATGGCACGGTCGCAAAAGCCTCATTCACTTCAAAATGATCAATATCCTCTGTCGCTAAACCGCTCTTTTCTATCGCACGCTTACTTGAGGCAATCGGCGCCGTCAGCATAAGGAGCGGGTCATCACCGATTACGTCAAAGGCAACAAAGCGCGCACGTGCTTTAAGCCCCAACTTATCAGCCATCCTTTGGCTCATAATCAGCATGGCCGCAGCACCATCGCTAATCTGCGAAGCATTGCCCGCTGTTACACTCCAATTAATTTGTGGAAAGCGCTGTTTAAGTGCTTCGTTCTCAAATGAAGCTTTTAGCGTGCCGAGTTTCTCCGCGGTGGTGCCTGCTCGAATTGTCTCATCTTGGCTCACCACACCATTAGGAGTCTGGATCGGATAAATTTCACGCTCAAACTGGCCTGCTTGCTGTGCTTGATCGGCACGTTCATGTGAGCGCGCACTATAGGCATCCATCTGTTCCCGCGATAAATCATATTTTGCCGCCACTAATTCAGATGCAATACCTTGTGACACTAAGCCAGGAGCATAGCGCTCAGTAGCCATCTGGCCGAATGGATCTTTATCACCGCGCGAACTGCCCATTGGAATCCGGCTCATGGATTCAATACCACAGGCAATCACAATATCGTAAGCGCCTGCCATAATACCCTGGGCCGCAAAGTGAACCGCTTGCTGGCTTGAGCCACATTTACGATCAATTGTCGTCGATGGCACATGCTCAGGAAAACCAGCAGCTAGCCAAGCAAAACGACCCGGTGTGCCTGACTGCTCACCACTCTGACTAACACAACCCGTAATCACATCTTCGACAAGATCAGGATCCAATTTATTGCGTTCAATTAAGCCTTTTAATAGCTGAGCAAGGAGATCAACTGGATGTACTTCGGTTAAAGCACCACCTGCTTTAGAACGACCAATCGGACTACGAATAGCATCAATAATTACGGCTTGTTGCACGTGTATCTCCTAATTCTATGAATATGATGTATTTGTTGTGTGCCACAAAAAGCAGATTTTTAGGCCTC
>CAZIKJ010000115.1:0-2090 GCA_964539685.1 uncultured Pelistega sp. | reverse complement strand
CCTTCATGAGCGAAGTTAAAAAAGTCGTACTCGCCTATTCTGGCGGCTTAGATACCTCAGTTATTTTGAAATGGTTACAAGATACCTATAACTGTGAGGTAATTACCTTTACAGCAGATATTGGTCAAGGCGAAGAGCTGGAGCCAGCACGCGCGAAAGCATTGAAATTCGGTATCAAACCCGAGAATATTTTCATTGATGATCTACGTGAAGAATTTGTCCGTGATTTTGTCTTCCCAATGTTCCGTGCCAACGCTATCTACGAAGGTGAATACCTATTAGGTACCTCTATCGCGCGTCCATTAATTGCTAAGCGTCAAATTGAGATCGCCCAGAAACTAAATGCCGACGCCGTATCGCATGGCGCCACAGGTAAAGGCAACGACCAAGTCCGCTTCGAGCTTGGCTACTACGCATTAAATCCTGATATTCGTGTCATCGCCCCATGGCGTGAGTGGGACTTATTATCTCGCGAAAAACTGCTTAAATATGCAGAAGATGCGGGTATCGAAATCGATATGAAGCATAAGCAAGGTGGTGCTCCTTACTCTATGGACGCTAACCTATTACATATCAGCTATGAAGGTCGTCACTTAGAAGATCCTAAAGCGGAAGCTGAGGAGTCTATGTGGCGTTGGACAGTCTCACCAGAGCAAGCTCCAGATACGCCTGAGTATATTGATCTTGAGTATGAACGTGGTGATATCGTTGCCATCAATGGTGAGCGCCTGAGCCCAGCTCAAGTCTTAACTCGTTTGAACGAACTTGGTGGTAAGCACGGTATTGGTCGTCTAGACCTTGTAGAGAACCGTTACGTGGGTATGAAATCACGTGGTTGCTATGAAACCCCTGGCGGCACGATTATGTTAAAAGGCCACCGTGCGATTGAATCAATTACGCTAGACCGCGAAGTTGCTCACTTGAAAGACGATCTGATGCCACGTTATGCCTCATTGGTGTATAACGGCTACTGGTGGTCTCCAGAGCGTCAAGCGCTACAAGTCTTAATCGACCACACACAAGAGCACGTAAATGGCTTTGTACGCCTTAAACTCTATAAGGGTAATGTGTACACTGTATCACGTGATTCTAAAGACAGCTTATTTGACCAAACCATTGCGACTTTTGACGATGATGGTGGTGCATATAACCAAGCTGATGCAGCTGGTTTTATCAAGCTTAATGCATTACGTATGCGTATTGAAAGCAAAGCGGGTCGTAAATAATCTTCGCTTTAAGGCTGTACGCAACATACAGAAGGACTACTTTTTAATTGAAGTAGTCCTTTTTAATTTGTTATTTTTATCACGCTTATATTTTAGTAAGCGCTTTATCTGTCAAGCGATAGGGCTGAGTATATTAGACTGAGTGCGTTAGAGTTATGAAGGCTCAGGAAGCAAGTGATGATTGAATACTTAATGATCGACTGTCACATCACTTAAGCTAGGAATGGATTTGATAGACTTAGACACACGGCGTAGACCCGTTCCAATCCTTGGACCTGGAAACACCACCATCACTCGCGTACCCTGAATCTCAGGGCGACTCACCAAACTCCACCCTGCCCCATGCGCACGCGCGATCTCACGCACAATAGATAGCCCCAAACCCGTACCTAAACCACTTGGACTACTTGGCGAGCGTACAAAAGTATCGAAAATCATCTCTCGTTCTTCGCTTGCTACACCACACCCATTATCCTCAATCACCAAACTCGGGGGATTTTGTTTCACTTGTAAAATAATCTTATTCGCACCCTTAGCATATTTAAGCACATTATCCAGTAAATTGCTCAATAACTCTTCCAGCAGAATTTCTGATCCATCAATCATCACTGCTTGTTCAGGCGCCTCAAAGACCAAATCAATCTGCTGTTCACGTAACTTTAAAAACCATTCAGAGCCAAGATTTTCGGCAAGCGCCACTAAGTCTAATTGCTTAAATGAGTCGCGTGGGTGCAAGCGATAGTCCGCCCGTGCTAATGCTAATAATTGTTCACCTAAGTGAATTAAACGATTAGAAACTTGATGAATTCGCAGAACACGCGCTTGAATATCTTCAGGCAAATCGTCCTTAGCAAGCATTAACTC
>CAZIKJ010000114.1:0-1513 GCA_964539685.1 uncultured Pelistega sp. | reverse complement strand
CTATAGACTAGGATGGATTGTATCTTTCACGTTTATTTTAAAGAAACCAATACCGCATATGGATACCATTTCACTTTCACGCACGAATCAAGCTGCTTGGTCTGTAAAAGAAATCTTAGCATTGTTTGAGATGCCTTTTATGGATTTGCTTTTTAAAGCGCAACAAGTTCATCGCCAACATCAAGCCGCTAATTATGTGCAACTCTCTAGCCTACTCTCTATTAAGACAGGCGGCTGCCCAGAGGACTGCAAATACTGCCCCCAATCTTCACGCTATCAAACCGATGTTGAACGCGAACGCCTACTAGCCTTAGAGCAAGTCATCGCCTCAGCTCAAGCGGCAAAGGACAGCGGCGCGACTCGATTTTGTATGGGCGCAGCTTGGCGTGGCCCCAAGGAGCACCAGCTCGACGATGTGATTAGCATGGTACAAGCCGTTAAAGCCATGGGCATGGAAACCTGTGTCACTCTCGGCATGCTCAAAGATGGCCAGGCAGAACGCTTGAAAGAAGCGGGTCTGGACTATTACAACCATAATCTGGACACCGCTCCTGAGTTTTATGGTGAAATCATCACCACTCGCACTTACCAAGATCGTCTTGACACACTTGAGCGCGTACGGGGCGCCGGCATTAAAGTCTGTTGTGGTGGTATTGTAGGTATGGGTGAGTCACGACAAGCACGCGCAGGGCTACTCAGTCAATTAGCCAATTTAAATCCTGCCCCCGAGTCTGTGCCGATTAACCAATTGGTCAAAGTTGCAGGCACGCCCTTAGAAGATGTTGAGGATCTTGATAGCTTTGAATTTATTCGCACCATTGCAGTCGCACGTATTATTATGCCCAACTCCATGGTGCGCCTATCGGCTGGTCGTGAGCAGATGGACGAATCAACGCAAGCACTGTGCTTTATGGCTGGCGCGAACTCAATCTTCTATGGCGAATGTCTCTTAACCACGGCTAACCCACAAGTTCAAGCCGATAAGAACTTAATGCAGAAACTTGATTTACATGCGCAACACTAAGCTTGTTGAGAGCGCTTGTTCGCTCTCGATTTCAGTATAGTTTTCAAGTACTATGATGCAGCGCTAACGTTGCTAGCGCAAGCCGTTCTAGCGCTTTTTATACTCGTCGTTTATCTATTAGCCCCACCCTATCTTAGTAAAGCCAAGCCAGTTTTGAGCGTATAAGATAGGGATTTTGTTGTGTACTACTATGTCTTATCTAATTTTCAGTATAACCTGCAGTGTTATTGTTTCCGTGCTATTAAAAATTGCACGCCAAAACCATGTCGATATTAAGCAAGCGATCGCCTTCAATTATGTGATGGCCATTAGTTTAACTTGGTTTTTCTTAAATCCTAAACTACCTAACGCCAATGCTTTAATCAGTACCGAGCAACCTTGGCTAATTTATCTTGCTCTAGGGGTTTTATTACCCAGCATTTTTCTGGCTATGTCACGCGCCGTAGAAACCGCGGGGATTGTGCGTTCGGATGCGGCACAGCGCTTATC
>CAZIKJ010000113.1:0-2158 GCA_964539685.1 uncultured Pelistega sp. | reverse complement strand
CAGCTTCGACTTTTGATGTTTTGGATTCTGCTAATAAATGAGGATGCAAAGGTCGGAAGACGATACTGGCAATGGTGCCCCAAGGATTCTCGCGTGCCACGGCGCTTGCTAGGCTTGATGCGGAAATTCCGACACCCATTCCCCCCTGGACAATAGGCAATAATTCACGGTTTTTAATACGAAGGGGAGCATAAGGATTGTTCATGCAAAATTCATCCAATAATGGTTTACGACCGTTCATTGTAATCAGGCTTTTGCAAAAATACTTTGTCTTTTGTCAAAAAATAGGGTTATTAAGGCTTAACCCTATAGTTCGTAAGGAATTGTTTTTTAAGAAGAAAATAAGAAAAAGGACTTGGTTTTGAGGCCAAGTCCCGCTTCTGTACGACACTAAATCTATGTTTTATTAAACATTGTTTAGATTAACGGTGATAAGCACGTTCACCATGGGTGGTAATATCAAGCCCTTCACGTTCGGCATCGCGTTCAACACGTAGACCACCAGAAAGTGCACCAGCAATTTTCAGGCCAATCACAGTAACCACTGCACTTAATACCGCAGCAATAAGCATGCCTTCAATTTGGTACCAAAGTTGTAGTGGGATGTCAGCCAAGCTTTCAAGACCAGGACCACCAAGCGGTTTTGTATTAAATATACCTGTTAGGATGCCGCCTACAATACCACCGATACCATGGATACCGAAGACATCAAGTGAATCATCGGCTTTAAGTAGGCGTTTGATACCATTCACACCCCATAAGCAGAAAGCTGCTGTAACCATACCAATGATCAGGGCGCCGACAGGACCGACAAGGCCTGCTGCGGGTGTAATGCCGACTAGACCAGCAACGGCACCTGAAGCACCGCCTAATAAAGAGGCTTTGCCTTTGAAGATGGCTTCTAGTGTAATCCAGGCAATAATAGCACCAGCAGTAGCAATAATGGTGTTATAGAAGGCCAGTGCAGCGGCAGTATTGGCACCTAAAGAAGAGCCAGCATTAAAACCGAACCAACCTACCCATAATAAGCAGGCGCCAATCATGGTCATCGGTAAGTTATGCGGTTGCATAGGTTCATGACCGTAACCGAGACGTGGACCAACGACATAGGCAGCGACCAGAGCAGCGACACCTGCATTAATATGCACAACAGTACCACCAGCGAAGTCTAAGGCCTCACCAAATAAGTAACCATCAGATGCCCAAATCATATGGGCCACAGGTAGATAAGAAAAGGTTAGCCAGATAGTCACGAAAATAAGTACGGCTTTAAATTTAATCCGCTCAGCAAAACCACCAACGATCAGAGCACATGTGATGCCTGCAAAAGTTGACTGAAACGAGGCGAAAGTCAGCTCTGGGATAGAGCCCGCTAATTCAAAGGTATCGTTAGGAATATCATACATGCCAGAGAAGAAGGCACGACCCAGACCACCGATGACACTTGATCCCTCAGTGAAGGCGAGCGAGTAACCGTAGGCGAACCAGAGAATTAAGACTAAGGCAAAAACACCTAAGACTTGGCTTAATACGGATAAAACATTCTTACTACGTACTAAGCCACCATAGAAAAGAGCGACGCCTGGGACCACCATTAATAAGACGAGGATAGTTGAGACACTGACCCATACTAAATCTGCACTGTTCATTGTAATTTCCTTAAAAATATATTTTGTCCATACTATGTGGTCTAGAGAGCAGACTCACCGGTTTCACCTGTGCGAATACGTACTACTTGCTCAATAGAAGAGATGAAAATTTTGCCATCACCAATTTTGCCGGTTGAGCCAGTCTGGCAGATAACTTCGATAGCTTGCTCAACCAGGGTGTCGCTAATAGCAGCCTCAAGTTTTACTTTGGGCAGAAAGTCGATTGAGTATTCAGCGCCGCGGTAGAGTTCGGTATGGCCTTTTTGGCGCCCAAAACCTTTGACCTCAGTAATGGTTAAGCCCTGAATACCGATATCGGCTAAGGCGGTGCGTACGTCTTCTAACTTAAAAGGTTTAATAATGGCGGTTAAGAGTTTCACGATTTTCCTCCGTCTGGATCGCTCAAAATTTGAAAAAAGCACAAACTAATTGCTTGCATCTGGTCTTTAGCAAAATGCATGCCAAAAAAGCAAGAAAAAATGTTTTACGGAGAAAAAACTGTATAAAAA
>CAZIKJ010000112.1:0-2093 GCA_964539685.1 uncultured Pelistega sp. | reverse complement strand
GTGCTGGGCTCTGCATCAAGCGCCTTAGCAACTCGCCCTGCCAGCGAATTAATTGCGCATCATCTAAGGGACGAGGTGTGGGGCTATTCAGACTTAAGACAGGAGTTAACTGTACAGGCGCTCCCTGCATTAGCCAAATCTCTTGGCTTAAGCGCAAGGCTTCCATAGGGTCATGAGTGATTAAGATAACAGTTTTGCCTTTTAACTGTTCCACAAATAAATCTTGGATTTGCAAGCGCGTCGAAACATCAAGCGCCGAGAACGGCTCATCAATTAGAACGATGGGTTTATCTTCCAGCAGTGTGCGAGCTAAAGCCACTCTCTGCCGCTGACCTCCCGAGAGTTGATTGGGCATACGTTCACCCATACCCGGCAAGCCGACTTGCTCAAGCAAGACCTGCGTCCGCTGCTGTGTTGGCTTATCGAGCGCCTTACGTAAACGTGGGCCGAGAAGAATATTTTGCGTGACCGTTAACCAAGGCAACAAGAGATCATCTTGCGCCATCCAAGCGATACGCGCACCCAGTTGCTGACCATCATCGGCCAGAATATCACCTGACTTTTCATAGCCTTGAAGCAAGCCTGCGATTGCCTTAATCAGACTGCTCTTACCGACCCCTGAGCGCCCCAAAATACTGTGCCATTGCGCAGCCGCAAAATGCGTATTTAACTGCTCAAATAATGGTTCACCATCAAAGCGCAAAGAAAAATCACGTAACTGTATTCCAGCAACTGCCATACGCACCAAGACTCATCAATGACATTAAACATGCATGAATTGTAGCCTTTATTTGCGCACCATGAGCAGGTAACGTCACCGCATTGCCCCAACAATTATTATGAATTATCGCCTTTATGTGCGCACCATGAGCAGGTGTTAGATGAGAGGACAAACCTTGAGTCCTTATTAAGCTCCCTTAATATGATGACTCAAGGCTATTACTAGCATTACATCACACCAATCCACTTCCAGTATGTGGCGGCAAAAACTAGCATCAATATATAACCAATAATCGTGATTAAAATCCCAACCTTGGCAAATTGTTTCGCGTTAAAGGTTTCAGTGCCTAGACACACCATATTTTGCGGTGCATTCACTGGCAGGATAAAACCATAGCTCACCACGAAACCGAGCACCATGGTCATACCCAAGCGGTTAATATCACCCGGAATATTTTGTAAAAGCGAAATCATAATGGGAATCATCGAGGATGATAAAGCCGTCGCACTGGCAAACCCTAAGTGAATAATAATTAGAAAGGCCGCTAATACCGCAAAAATCATCAAGGGTCCGAAGGTATCAATCCCTGTGTTCACAATAATTTGCTGACCGAGCCACTCACCCGCCTTAGTTTGTAAAAGCGCAGTCCCTAAACTAATCCCCACACCGAAGACAATCACCGTACCCCAAGGTACTCGAGACTGAATATCCTTCCAAGCAATCACACCGATCTTAGGCGTTAATAAGACCGCGAGCGCTACCGTTGTAGTAGCGGTCGTATTAAAGTTATGGAGCTTACCTTCTGTGGCCCAAAAACCAATCAGTACCATGGTAACGAAGAGTAAGCGTTTTTGTGCTGAAGACATGATGCCTAACTCGGCCAACTGCTTCTGTACCGTTGCCTTTCCCCCCTGTAATTGCTGGGTCTCAGGTGGCAAGAGCTTAAAGACCACAACCAATAGGACAAGAGACATGATGATTGACCAAGGTGTACCGGCGATCAGCCAGTCAGACCAGGCCACTCGTTCACCCAACATCTTTTCCATAAACCCAACAGTCAATAAATTTTGTGCTGCCGCCGTTTGAATACCAACGTTCCAGATACTAATACCTTGAGCCACCACAATCATTAAACCCGCGCCTAAGTTAGAGCGACGGTCTACACCAAACGCCAGAATCATACCTAAGACAATGGGTAGCATAGCCGCACTACGTGCTGTCGCACTGGGCACAACTAAGCTTAACACTACAATCACAAGCATCGTACCGATAAAAATTGATTTAGTACTGGTACCAACTAAATTCATTGTGCGTAAAGCGATACGCTTATCCAGCCCCGTGTATGTCATACATGCTGCTAGGAATAAGGCAG
>CAZIKJ010000111.1:0-2759 GCA_964539685.1 uncultured Pelistega sp. | reverse complement strand
TCACGCACTTCTTGATCTTCAAGCACGTTCACCGTCACCAATTTCTTCACGCCTAATTCACGCAAAATTTGGATTGAACGGCCTGAGAAACCGCATTGAGGAAACTGAGCCGTACCCTTCATAAATAAGACAACGGGATGCTCGGTAACGGTTTCTTTAATAAAATTCTGAACTTCACTCATGTTCTTCAACCTTTTTGAATCAACAACACGTATAGCCTACTATTCTACAGCGACTATGCCTAATAACCGAGTATTTTACCCTGTTTTTGCCATGATGAAAGAAAACCCACAATTCTTAGTCAATCATTTTAAGTTTTCTTGAAATATTAGCGCTATTATCGTCCTATAATACATGAACAACACGCATAGTGACTTCGCTTAACACTTCTCAAAAAAGGCCAAACTATGAGCAACAAAATTACTTTAGACACACCCTCTCAAGCCAATGTCGTTGTCGTCGGTGGCGGCACCATGGGCTCCGATGTTGCCGTCGTATTCTTAAGAGCTAGCAGTCAAGTATTCGTCGTCGAATCGAATACTTCTCTTCACGAAACAATTCGCCAGAAGATTCAACAAAACCTAGAGAACATTGAGAAAGCAGAGAATATCGAAAAACTAGTCATCGTTGCTGATATTCATGAGATTGACTGGTCAAGCATTAACTTAATGGTTGAATGCATCCCAGAAAAATTAAGCATAAAACAAGACTTATTTAAGACGCTTGCTAGCTTAGCACCAGCACACGTCCTCCTTTCTAGCAATAGCTCTAGCTTCCCTATCAGTCAAATCGCTGAAGGCTTAGAGACACAGAAACGTATGATAGGCTTGCACTTCTTTATGCCCGCCCATATCGTGCCGCTCGCTGAAGTAATTTTGGGTGAGAATACTGAACCTGAACTTGGCGAGATCTTATGCAAGTTTATGCGACGCTGTGGCTCTGTACCTATTCTCGTACGCAAGGATATCGCGGGCTTTATTGGTAATCGCTTGCAGCACGCATTAGGTCGTGAGGCCTATGCATTAATCCAAGCAGGCATCGTCACACACGAAGATATTGATAATGCCGTACGCTTTGGCTTTGGCTTCCGTTATATTGCCGCAGGCCCTATCTTGCAGAAAGACCATGCTGGATTAGAAGTACACGTGGCGGCTGCGACAACCATTTACCCTTCATTGGCTAATGACACATCACCCCTACCTATTCTCACCGACAAGCCTAAGAATGGCACGATTGGTATGAAAACGGGTGAAGGTTTTTATCAGTGGACACCTGAAACCATTAAGGCAGAAAGAGAACGATATGATGAAGCACTGCGTAAGGGCCTTGAAATTCTAGCCAGTGATTTGCCACCGATTCGGCCTTAAGAGGCAAAGCCACCGCTAATCCGTTGATGAGCTCGCAGGAAAAAAGCCACCACTAATCCGCTCGATACCGGCTAAGTCTTGGCGGCTTGCCACTTGCACAAAACCGCCCTTTTCTAATAACTCTCGTACAGCCTCCGCCTGGTCCCAACCATGTTCAATCCACAGCGGTGCTCCAGGTTTCAGATAGGCAGGCGCGCCCGCAATAATTTGTCGAATGGCACTTAAGCCATCGGCAAAATCGGTTAAAGCTTGCTGGGGCTCATAGCGTAAATCACCCTGTTGTAGATGTTCATCATCCTTATGAATATAGGGGGGATTACTCACGATCAAATCGAACTGTTGCGCAGGAATAGCTTTAAACCAATCACTTAAGACAAAATCGACGTTCTTCAGTTGTAAGTTTTGCGCATTGTGCTGTGCCAAGGCTAAGGCATCAGCGCTGTAGTCACTTGCCAAAACCTGCGCGCGTGGTTGATAGTGGGCGATAGATAAGGCGATAGCGCCACTACCTGTGCCCATATCTAAGACGCGTAAAGTATGCTCCTTGAACGCCACACTCTTGCATGGCTTAAATGCCTCCATACCTACAATATGCTTGGCTTGACTGCATCCATTGTCTTGGAGCAGAACTTGATTAGGCCCATCATCTAGTGACTGAACATGCGCTTCGCTCTGCTCATACGTCCCTGCCTTATCAAGAATATGTACTTCATGCTGTGTATGTAAACCATCTATCTGACTTGTATGAAAATCCGGTGCCACATCACGTGGCTTTTGCATACCATCTAGATTACTTTGGGTTTCAACCATGTGTGAGGTGTGAACGGCTTGCTCAGCCAAATACGCCAAAGCCGTCTCAACTAAGAGCTCCGTATCAGGGCGTGGAATCAGCACAGCAGGACTCGTTGCAAACGACAAGCCCATAAACTCACGTTCGCCAAGAATATAGGCCATGGGCTCGCCATCCATACGGCGCTGAACCAAAGACTGCAACTGGTCTAATTGCTCTTGACTTAAGACATAATCATCATACGCAATCATCCAGGCACGAGATACCTTCAGTAACTCAGCCACCAACATCCGTGCCTCACTTAAGGGCAAATCGCTTTGTTTAAAAAACTGCGCTAATGTGATCACCTTCAAATCCCTTAATCTTATGGCACTACTGAATTCAATGAGCACTGTTTTTATAATTCACAACCGTGTTGCGATGACACGCCGCTACTATCATTTAGCAGCACTTATTTAACTTGAAGCAACAGCCTTTATTTACACTGTCACCTGATAAAAAACGCTACACAATAGATCGAAGCAACATTGACAAGAAAAGACCATTACTTCGTCTTGCACAGCGTCCGAATGCAAAAACCGCCGTCACCTATGGCACAGCGG
>CAZIKJ010000110.1:0-6580 GCA_964539685.1 uncultured Pelistega sp. | reverse complement strand
ATCAACCACTTTGGTTCAGCACTACCTGAAACACCGTTTGGTGGTATTAAAGATAGTGGCATTGGTAGCGAAGGCGGCACCGAGACGTTTGAGGGGTATTTAGTCACTAAATTTATTACACAAGCCTAAATTTCAAGATGCGCTTTTAATCAGCGCTTCTTTTATGAATCGGCTTAATAGGCACGCTGCTTACAACAAACCAAAACCTACGTTTGCTTTATACGCACTACGTAGGTTTTTTATTGGAGCTGCGCTTTGTATTGTTTAAAAGTACCAACAAATAGGCGCTTATTGGCACAATTTAACAAAAGTTTATTACACAATCTAGTTAATTAATGTGCTTTACCCCTGCCTCAAGGGGCGATATTCACATAAAAAAATTGTTTTTATCAAACATACGTTCATTCTAAAATTCCATTTCTTAGATGCAAAATAACTTTCCATAAGTCATTGAAATTAAGAAAGTAATACACTGTACTAAAACCACTTGCTTGCTCAAAAGTGGCTCCAATCAAGGACTTTCAAATTCAAACCAGCGTATATACTGGGTGTTTTCCCGATTAACGTTTTCGATAATTGCCCTATCACATCCCAGTCTCCATACTCACAAACGTGAAGTGCCATCAGCACACCTACTAACATTCTCCACGGCTTGCCACATGAGTGATTTTATTTTAGAAACCCGACAACTCAGTAAAGAATTCCTTGGCTTTACCGCCGTTAACAAGGTCGATCTTCAAGTTAATCGTGGCCATATCCATGCCTTAATCGGTCCGAATGGAGCTGGAAAAACCACCTGCTTTAACTTATTAACCAAGTTCCTTAAACCGAGCTCTGGTGATATTTTCTTTAATGGCCAAAATATTACTGGTGAGAAGCCCGCCCAAATCGCCCGCAAAGGCATTATCCGCTCATTCCAAATTTCCGCCGTTTTTCCTGAATTAACGGTACTGGAGAACGTCCGTATTGGCTTACAGCGTACGCGTAGTAATACCTGGCAATTTTGGCGTAGTGATGAGTCTTTATCCTCATTAAATAATCGTTGTCGTGAGTTACTGGCCGAAGTTGATCTATTAGAGTTCGAGAATCACACGACCTCTAATCTACCTTATGGTCGTAAGCGCGCTTTAGAGATTGCCACGACTTTAGGCATGGAGCCCGAGCTCATGTTGCTGGATGAGCCAACTCAAGGTATGGGCCATGAGGACGTGGATCGTATTACCCAGCTCATTAAGAAAGTGAGTGAGGGTCGTACGATTTTGATGGTCGAGCACAATATGAATGTGATTGCCTCAATTGCTGATCGCATCACTGTTTTAGCACGTGGCGCCGTGCTTGCTGAAGGGAATTATAAAGAGGTATCAAGTAATCCAGCCGTGGTTGAGGCTTATATGGGCACGAGTGCCGAAGCGCTGCAAGGAGCTCATTAAGATGTCAACAGCTAACACAACAACGAACCACTCGCCTTTTGCTATCAAAATCCAAGACTTACACACCTGGTATGGAGAATCACATATTCTTCACGGGGTAAATTTAGAAGTAAAAAAAGGGCAAGTCGTCACGCTCTTAGGCCGCAATGGTGCTGGCCGCACAACAACCCTGCGCGCTATTATGGGCTTAACGAGCCGACGCACTGGCTCCATCCAGATTCATGGTGTGGAGTCGATTAAATTACCTACTTATAAAATTGCCCATCTTGGCTTAGGCTATTGTCCTGAGGAACGGGGTATTTTCGCAAGCTTAAGCGCTGAAGAAAATCTACTTCTACCCCCTGCTCTAAAAACAGAGCGTAGTGATGCGGCGATGTCCGTCAAGGAAATTTATGACATTTTCCCTAATCTATTAGAGCGCAAAAACTCACCAGGGACACGCTTATCAGGCGGCGAACAACAGATGCTAGCGGTTGCACGTATCTTGCGTACAGGAGCTGACATTCTTTTGCTTGATGAGATCTCTGAGGGTTTAGCGCCGGTGATTGTGCAAGCATTAGCGCGCATGATTACCTTGCTTAAGAATAAAGGTTTTACGATTGTGATGGTCGAGCAAAATTTCAAATTTGCCGCACCATTGGCTGACCATTTCTATGTGATGGAACATGGCACCATTATTGAAAGTTTTGCAGCTTCAGAGCTTGCTAGCAAAGAAAGCACCTTACAAACCCTGTTAGGCGTCTAAGGTTATTTATTTATACTATTTAGGAGACATACGCTATGAAATTCAAGTTAAGCTTACTCACACTAGGCCTTGCAGCAGCAAGTATCGGTAGCGTTCACGCGCAGGGTATTTCTGATGATGTGATTCGTATCGGCCACATCACCGATATGTCAGGTGTTTACTCTGACCTTGATGGTCCAGCTGGTACTGAAGCCATCAAAATGGCGGTTGCTGATGCAGGCGGCGAAATTAATGGTAAAAAAATCGAAGTGATGGGCTTTGATCACCAAAACAAGGCCGACATCGCTTCTGCCAAAGCACGCGAGTGGATTGATCAAAATAAAGTTGACGTCATCTTTGGTGGTACAAACTCTGCAGCAGCGCTAGCCGTTGCTAAAGTTGCAGCCGAAAAGAAAGTACCTTATATTCAATTAGGCGCTGGCTCAACCCAAATTACCAATGAACAATGTACTCCATTCACGATTCACTATGCCTATAACACGAAGGCACTGGCCAATGTAACTGGTTCTGCGGTTGTACAAGAAGGTGGTAAAGATTGGTTCTTTATTACTGCTGACTATGCTTTCGGTCATAGTCTCGAGAAAGACACCGCGAATGTTGTGACCAAATCGGGGGGTTCGGTTAAGGGCCAAGTTCGTGTACCGTTAAGTACTACTGACTTTTCTTCATACATGTTGCAAGCCCAATCTTCAGGCGCACAAATTCTCGGCTTAGCGAATGCTGGCGGTGACTTTGTGAATTCGATCAAAGCCGCTCGTGAGTTTGGCGTAACACCAGGTATGAAACCAGCCGGTCTACTCGTGTTCATTAATGACATTCATGCCCTAGGTTTAGAGACAACCCAAGGTCTGTATTTAACTGGTGCGTGGTACTGGGATCAAGATGATGCCTCGCGTGCATGGGCTAAACGCTTTGAAGATCAAATTAAGCGTAAACCTTCGTTTGTACAAGCTGCTAACTATAGCTCTGCCTCTAACTACCTAAAAGGCGTGAAAGAAACAGGCACAGATAATGGCGAAGAAATCATGAAATGGTTTAAATCAACACCATTAAACGACTTCTTCGTACAAAATGCGACTGTACGTAAAGACGGGCTATTGGCTCATGATATGTATCTCTTCCAAGTGAAAGCGCCTGCTGAATCTAGCGGTCCTTGGGATTACTATAAAGTAGTCCGCAAAGTATCTGGTGATGAGGCATTCGGTCCAGACAGCGAATCTACATGTAAATTCTAAATTGACTCACCCAAGGGGGTAGGAACCATCTACCCCCACTTTGTCTTATACCTATTATGATGACTGTGTTTGATATTCCTTTACCAGCGCTCCTGGGACAAGTTCTGCTTGGCTTAGTGAATGGCTCCTTCTATGCCATTTTATCACTCGGCTTAGCGGTCATTTTCGGCTTGCTGAACGTGATTAACTTTGCTCACGGTGCCTTATTTATGCTGGGCGCCTTTATTGCCTGGATGGGGGCTCAATATTTGGGCTTAAATTACTGGGTTATGCTCATTGTGGCTCCACTGTTTGTGGCCATATTTGGCATGATTACTGAACGCCTCTTATTACGTCATCTTTATAAACTCGACCACCTCTACGGTTTGCTCTTAACTTTTGGTATTACCTTAGTGCTTGAGGGTTTATTCCGCAGTTTCTATGGTGTTTCTGGTCAATCGTATACAGCACCTGCCCAACTTCAAGGCGCCTTCAATCTAGGCTTTATGATCCTACCAAAGTACCGCGCATGGGTAGTTGTTGCATCATTAGCCGTGTGTTTCTTTACCTGGTTTATGATTGAAAAAACCCGTCTAGGTTCACGCCTACGTGCAGGTACAGAGAATGCCAAATTAGTTGAAGCCTTTGGTATTAACGTACCTCTAATGATTACCTTAACGTATGGTTTCGGTGTCGCCTTAGCAGGTTTCGCGGGTGTATTAGCAGCACCTATCTTGCAAGTTTCTCCTTTAATGGGTAGTAACTTAATTATTGTCGTATTTGCAGTTGTGGTCATTGGTGGTATGGGCTCAATTATGGGCTCCATCCTGACTGGGCTTGGTCTTGGCGTTGTCGAAGGGCTTACGAAAGTTTTCTGGCCTGAAGCATCAAGCACAGTTGTGTTCATGATTATGGCGATTGTCTTATTAATTCGTCCAGCTGGACTGTTTGGGAAAGAAAAATGAACCGTCAACTCATTGGCTATATTCTACTTGGCATCATTCTTATCGCGCTACCGTCTTTCTCTGGCATTTACCCGATTTTCGTCATGAAAATCCTCTGTTATGCCTTGTTTGCCTGCGCATTTAATCTATTACTCGGTTTTGTCGGTCTTCTTTCATTTGGTCACGCGGCATTTTTAGGTGCCGCAGCTTATGGCACTGGCTACGCACTAAAAGTTTGGGGCTTTCCTACCGAAATTGGCACTTTATTTGGTGTTCTCGTAGCCGCTCTTCTTGGCTTAGTGGTCGGTAGTTTAGCTATTCGTCGTCAAGGTATTTACTTTACGATGATTACGCTGGCACTTGCACAGATGATCTTCTTCTTCTTCCTACAAGCACCTTTTACAGGCGGCGAAGACGGCCTACAAGGCGTACCACGAGGCACCTTATTGGGTTTTATTGACTTACGCAATGACCTCAACCTTTATTATGCCGTTGTTATCATTTTCTTAATTGGTTACTTTGCTTGTTGGCGTACCGTTAACTCCCCATTCGGCTCGGTCGTTAGAGCGATTAAGGAAAATGAACCGCGTTGTATTTCCTTAGGTTACGATGTTGATCGCTATAAACTGATTGCCTTCATTATTTCTGCGGCTATTGCTGGACTGGCAGGATCAACCAAAACCATTGTCTTTGTTTCGGCTACTTTAAGTGATGCGATGTGGCAAACCTCTGGTCTAGTCGTGTTAATGACCCTGATCGGCGGTGTAGGCACCTTTATTGGCCCCGTCTTAGGCGCGCTCATTGTGGTTACTCTAGAAAGCAAAATCGGGGATATTGGACGCTTCCTAGCCGATATCACAGGGGTAAGTTGGTTTAATACGCTAGGTGAGTCCGTTTCTTTGGTTATGGGCCTGATCTTTATTCTATGCGTGATGGCCTTCCGCAAAGGTATCGTGGGCGAACTCAAGGCGAAGTTTATTAAACCCAATGCTGCCTTAAAAAGCACCTAAGTCATACTATAAGCATCAAGCATGACTAAACAATCACACTCAATCGTTTAACATCTGATTGAGTGTGATTTTTTTTAACCTGACACTTTTTTCTAATGTTTCGCTATGCGAAATTGTGTTGCAAATCTAACAAAACAGTATTTGAAAAAGCCCCAAAAACGGGCGCTTACAGTTTATCGCACCATAATAGTGCAATATGCTTAGCATTTTCCCTAGTCCTTGAAATAAATCATTGCAATTGCACTTTGCATTGCTTATCATTTTTTTCTATTCACAAGGGGAAGTCCTGCCCGTCACTTTTTCGGGTAGCCATTTAATAAGCTCTATGGAGATTTTTATGAAGAAAAAATTTTTCCGCCTAGCTCTCAGCGCTGTTGTTGCATTAGGCGCTATTGGTACTGCTCAAGCGGCATTTCCAGATAGAGCAGTACGTGTTATTGTGCCTTTTGCCCCTGGTGGCTCAACGGACATTGTGACACGTATTGTTACCGCTAAGATGGGTGATATCCTCGGTCAAACCTTTGTCGTCGAAAACAAGGGCGGTGCTGGTGGCGCCATCGGTGCTGCTGAAGCGGCACGTGCAAAACCTGACGGTTACACACTTTCTATCGCCACTGTATCAACGTTAGCGGTGAACCCAGCATGTAAGCCAACAGGTTTAGGCTATGATGCTCTGAAAGATTTCCAACCGATCACTAACTTTGCGAATGTTCCTAACATTCTTACCGTTAATCCTAAGTTCGCTCCAACCACTGTTGAAGAACTCCTCACTGAGTTGAAAGCCAATCCAGGCAAGCACTCTTATGGCTCTTCAGGTACATGCGGCGTCTTGCACTTATTCGGTGAAGCCTTCCGCTTAGCTACAGACACAGATATTATTCACGTGCCGTATCGTGGCTCTGGTCCAGCAGTCGCTGATGCAGTGGGTGGACAAATCCCTATTTTATTTGACAACTTGCCATCGTCCTTACCACAGGTCCAAGGTAATAACTTGCGCCCGCTCGCCATTGCATGGCCAGAGCGCTTAGCTGATCTACCGAATGTACCCACATTTAAAGAGCTTGGCTACGAAAGCCTTAACCAACCTGTATGGTATGGTTTGTTAGCACCAGCTGGCACGCCTGATGATGTTGTTCAAACTCTTTACAAAGCAGCCGCTGAAGCACTTAAAGATCCAGCCGTTACTGAAGCCTTACTGAAACAAGGTGCCTTCGCTTCAGGTAACACACCTGAAGAG
>CAZIKJ010000109.1:0-3455 GCA_964539685.1 uncultured Pelistega sp. | reverse complement strand
AGATAAGCCTGAAATTTATGCTTATTTGCTTGGTATGTCACAGCGACTGTTGCGCTTTATGACGATTATTGCCGTGCCTGCCATAATTTTTGGTTTGTGGATTATGTGGCAATATGGTATTGGCCTAGATGGCTCTGGCTGGCTTCATGCCAAGCTAGTGTTTGTCGCCTTAATCATGCTCTTTCATTACACTTGTTATCGCATACATCAACGCTTTATCGCTCAACGTAATGCCCGTTCTCATGTCTATTTCCGTTGGTTTAATGAAATTCCATTATTCCTTTTATTGGCGGTTGTAGCGCTTGTAATCCTTAAACCCTTCTAAGACGAAAAATGACTGAAGAAAGCCCTCGTAAAAAACTCTCCATTTCTGGTGTCCGACGTTCAGAATCTAGCTCAAGTTCAGATAAAGAGCGAGTTCGAACAGGCGCACGCGCACGTGCCGTAGCCATTAATCGTCTACAAGCTCCTAAACAAGAGACCGACAAGCAAGAGCGTCGTGGCTCGCGTGGTGATAGGCCTGAGCGCAGCTTTGATGAGCGTCGTGCTCCGCGTGGTGATCGGCCTGAGCGCAGCTTTGATGAGCGTCGTGCTCCGCGTGGTGATAGGCCTGAGCGCAGCTTTGATGAGCGTCGTGCTCCGCGCAGTGATCGTCCAGCACGCCAGCACGATCAGTCGGGTTTTAGTAAGCGCTCGGATAATGCGCCTCGCAGTGTTGGGCGTACCGCTGGCTATGCTAAGCATCGCCCAAGCTTAAACGATCGTTTAGAGCGTGGTGCTAAAGCCATTGCCGCGGCCCCCTCTTATGCTTCGCATTCATATTACGATGATACCTTTAATATCTTCGCTTCGTGCCCTATCGGTATTGAAGAAGCCTTGGCCCAAGAACTCAGGAGTCTAGGTTTTCAAGGCGTACAAGCCGCTCGTTCTGGTGTACGCTTACGCACCGATTGGCAAGGTGTAATGCGCGCCAATCTGTATTCTCGTTTAGCTATTCGTATCTTGGTGCAAGTTGCCCATGCTCCAGTCACAAGTGAAGATGATATTTACGAACTCGCTAGCCAAGTACCTTGGGAACGCTGGTTCGGTGCTGAGCAAACACTACGCGTAGATACCTCAGCCATTCGTAGTCCAATGCAAAGTCTGCAATTCTGCAATCTGCGTGCCAAGGACGGCATTGTTGACCGTTTACGCCAAGTCGAAGGTGAGCGCCCAAGTATTGATACGGTACGTCCTGATGCTAAGGTTCACCTCTTCTTGGATAGCGAAACCGCTACCTTATACCTGGACACCTCTGGTGAATCACTATTTAAGCGTGGCTGGCGCTTTAGCAAAGGCCAAGCGCCTCTACGCGAGAACTTAGCTGCAGGCATTCTGCACTTAGCGGGCTGGGATCCTTCGCAACCCTTGTATGACCCATTCTGCGGTAGCGGCACAATTCTGATTGAAGCCGCTTGGATGGCCCAAAAAGTGCCGCCAGGCATCATGCGTCCCTTTAGCTTTGAACGCTTACGCGGCTTTCAACGTAATCAATGGTTGAGTTTAAAAGAAGAAGCCTACGACAATATTCTTGAGGATCTAGAAACCCCAATCTTTGGCTCTGATATTGATCCCCAAGTTATTCAGGCAGCACAAGACAATCTTGCACGTGCTCAACTCAGTCCAAGTTCGATTCGCTTCGAGAACATTGATGCCTTGAATATTAAAGCGCCTGCGCCCCAAGGATTCCTGATTAGTAACCCGCCTTATGGTGAGCGTCTAGGTGAGCAAGACCTTGAATTCTGGCGTGACTGGTCAAGCGTACTGAAAAATGAATTCGCGAATTGGCAAGTGCATTTGATTACCAACGACTTAGAGTTACCTAAGAAACTGCGCTTGAAGCCTCGCCGTCGTACTCCTGTTTTTAACGGAGATATTGAGTGTCGCCTATTTGGTTTTGAAATGGTCAGTGATAGCTACCGCGATAAGTCGTAGATAGTTAACGAGACTGACTGTGATTTACCTTTGGGTTATCGTGACGTGTTAGCAATAAATCGTCAATGATTGCACATAGTGATTATAATTATGTCGATCGTCTGACAGTAACGCGCACTCGTTTAGTTAACGCCTAGCAATATTTTTTTATTTATTTTATGGCGCAAGCATTTACAAGCTACATCCAGTAGGTCAAAACGCCTTCTTAACTAGCTTGCGCTGGATTTTTATGATGACAAACCCTGTTCCACATACCGATTTTAAACCTGTTCCGCGCCTACGCATATTCGCTAGCATGATGTATGAAAGCATCCTCCTATTCGGTGTGGTGTTTTTTGCAGACTATTTGCTTACAAGTTTTGTACAAAGTACTGACCCTGGCCATCTGCTCGGTCTCCATCAGGCTGTTTTATTCATTGTTATTGGCTTATATTTCATTATCTGTTGGAAACGCATCGGTCAAACTTTGCCGATGAAAACTTGGCATATTGGTTTAGTCAATAAAGTCGGGGGTAAACCTAGTCTAGCACAATACGTCGTACGTTATATATGCGCATGGATTATTCCACTGCTTGGTGCTTGGCTGATTCAGCAATTAGCCATCTACAAAGGCTGGAATTCGATTGCTATTCTGATCGTCTTCGCTCCCTTCTTGAACTTTATTTATTCGTGGCTAGATCCTAAGGGCGCCTTTTTACATGACCGACTCGCGGGTACACAATTAGTCGACTTAAAAGCTAAAAACCTATAAAAATTAAGAAAATGAGTATATTTAAGCTAAAGTTTTGCTTTATTTGAGTTTTTTACGCTTTTTAGGGTCTAGTAATCTCGTGCGATAAAAATTATAATAGACATGTAAAAATTTAGACCTTTGAGTCGTTATGTCCGCACAAAACACAAATCAATACCCTGCTTTATATGAATCTTTTGAGTGGTTTATCCCCACTCATTTTAATATTGCGCATGCTTGCTCACATCGTTGGGCGGCAAGTCCACATGAAGCGCGTCAAGCTGCCAACTACTTTGAGGATCAAGTTGGCCAACTAACCATGTTGTCATATGGTCAATTATCTGAGAAAGTCAATAAATTGGCCAATGCCTTCGTGCGTATGGGTGTTCAACCTCAAGATCGCATCGCGATTGCGCTACAACATTCGGCTGAGACAGCGGTGACTATTCTCGCCGCCATCACCATGGGCGCAATTGCAGTTCCCTTAGGTACTGGGCTTAGTAATACTGAATATGATAAGCGCTTAGTCGATGCAGGCGCACGAGTCGCCGTGGTGGATAAACACACCATTGCAGCTATGACCAGCGCGATTGACCACAACCCACAACTACGCCAAAGCCTGCGCCAAATCGTCGGTATTCACACTGAGGACGAGCGGGTTATTCCTTGGCGTACATTATTAGCGCGCCAACCAAGTACATTTACCCTTAATCCAGTTGAGCCAAGCGCTTATGCCATCATGCTATACCCT
>CAZIKJ010000108.1:0-4187 GCA_964539685.1 uncultured Pelistega sp. | reverse complement strand
GTATAGTATTTGGTGACCGTATGACCAGTCACCTCTAAAAAGACGTTTACACAAAATATCTTACAGGGCCTGGTTTAAGGTCCACTTTAAGCGTTCTAACTGCAAGGCTTCAATTTCATCACGACTGGCTTTTTCAATCGGATCTAAGGCACCTAGGTCTGCTTTGTAAGTTGTCATATGTATCCTTAATTTGTCTCAATAGTTAATTCTTTGCTGATCGCTTTCGTGCGACACATTGATCTCACACGATGTAAATCTTTTGTACTATTTATCGCTTGCGTACTACTTCACTCGCTCGCACTCTTTCCTACTACTTATCTCATTCCTGCTAAGTCACATTCTTTATTCATACGACTTAGCCAGGTTTTGTGCTCAAGAGGATTAGGCTGTTACTCAGATTTCACCGATTAACTACCGATAACCTCACCCTCTAAGCGCGCACTCTTGCCACGGAACAAGGCAATAGTTTTACCGTCCTGATTTGTCACTTCGACGTCATACACACCCGTACGACGAGATAAGCTGCGCTCTACGGCACGTGCCGTTAACACATCGCCCAACATGCCTGGACGCACAAACTCGATCGTGCAGCCTGAAGCCACAGTCACGCGATTATAGCTATTGCAAGAATAGGCAAAAGCCGTATCTGCTAGGCAGAAGATCATGCCTCCATGACAGATATCATGACCATTCACCATATCTTTACGCACTTTCATGCTGAGCTCAGCCGTGCCTGCTGCCACCTTATCGATCTTAATCGCTAAGCTATGCGCCGCATGGTCACGTTCGTACATAGCAGCGGCACTCGCTTGTGCAAGTTCCTGCGGATCACTTGGTACTGAGCTCGGCATTGAACTCGGCACTGAGCTTAACGTTGAACCTTGAACCGAACTTGGCGCCGAATCGGCCTTTACATTAACTTCACTCATGAACTTATTTCCCTGTAAACTGTGGAGCACGCTTTGCTAAGAAAGACTCAAGCCCTTCGATATAATCGGCACTATGACCAAGCTCGCGCATAAACCCAGCTTCCATACTCAATTGCTGCTCTAAGCTATGACTTAATGAACCCTGCATGGCCTGACGAATTCGCACTAAAGCCTTAGTCGGCGCAGTCGCTAAGCGCACAGCTAAGCTTCGCACCGACTCATCAAACTGTTCATCTTCAATGCATTGCCAGATCAAGCCCCACTCTGCCGCTTGCACCGCTGAGAGTTTATCGGCTAAGAAAGCCAAACCCATAGCACGTGCCATACCGACGCGTTGTGGTAAGAACCAGGTGCCACCGGTATCAGGAATCAAGCCGACTTTAGAGAAGGCTTGAATAAATGAAGCCGATTGCTTAGCCACGACCATATCGCAGGCCAAGGCCAAACTCACTCCAGCACCCGCAGCCACACCATTCACCGCCGCGATAGTGGGTACACGTAAGTTCTGCAAGCGTAGAATCAATGGCTTATAATCACGCTCAACGACATTGCCTAAGTCCGCTGTGGCTTGACCTGGGGTATAGCTCACCGCAGGGTCGGCCAGGTCTTGACCGGCACAGAAACCACGCCCAGCACCCGTAAGCACCAAGACACGCACCGATGTATCAGCCTGCACCTGATCTAAGGCCACACGCAATTCTTCATGCATGGCTGTTGTGAAACTGTTCATCTTGTCAGGACGGCTCAGCACTAAGCGTGCAATCCCATCCTGAATTGAGAACTGAATATTCGCAAACGTCATAGCCCAGCCTTATACGTGATAACGGCGCTGTACAACGCGGAAGCGATTTGCCACGAACGCCGAGTCGGCATAGGAAGCATTCGCTGATGGATTACCACCTGTACCATGGTAGTCAGAGAAGGCGGCCGATTGGTTCACGAAAACACCACCCGTTAAGTTGATGGATAGCGCTACTTTACTACGCCATGTTGCACGCACCATCGTGTCAATCACTTCTTCGCTGGTTGAGTAGATACCCACTGTCAGCGCACCATGTTCACGTGTCACCTGCTCAGATAAAGCAATCGCGGCTTGCGTATCCGCTACTTTAACGATAAAGCTAATCGGACCAAAGCGCTCAACTTGATAGGTGTTAGGATCATTCGCATCACAAGCGACAAGCACTGGCGTACGCACATCCGCATTCGGGAATTCTGGGTTCTCTAATTTTTGTGAGGCCAAGACGACCTTACCGAAAGTACCATTATTCGCTTGATCTACGCGCTCCGCAGAGTCTTTCGATTGAATTGCACCTAATACGGCAAAAGCCACTTCAGGTTTAGCCAAGAAACCGCTAATCGCTTGCGCCAAATCATTACACACATCATCGTATGACTTATGGCCAGCATCCGTCTCGATACCATTGGCCGGTACGAAAATCGCTTGCGATGTGGTACACATCTGGCCAGAATAGAGAGAAAGCGTGAAGGCCAAATTACGTAGCATGGCTTTGTAATTATCCGTAGAGTCAATAACGATATTATTCACACCGGCTAATTCGGCATACACTTGTGCTTGACGACAGTTATCAATTAACCATTGGCCAAATACATTGCTACCGGTGAAGTCAATCGAGTGGACTTTTTCATGCTTCACTAATTTCTGTGTATCCGCACGGTCTGGCGTCACACATAACTGGACTAGATTAGGATCTAATTGGTTTTCACGCAGAATTTCACGCAGGATTTTCACCGTCATGGCTGCTGGCAAGATCGCATTGCTATGAGGTTTCACAATCACCGCATTACCGGTAGCTAGAGTAGCGAATAAGCCTGGATAGGTATTCCAGGTTGGGAAAGTACCACAGCCAACCACGACACCCACGCCACGACCAACAATTTCAAAGTGCTTCTTCATCACTAAGGCAGGATTTTTACCCTGCGGTTTTTCCCAGATAGTTTCTGTCGGAATCACGCTCTGCTCTAAGTAGGCATAGGTCACTGATTCCAGACCACGGTCTTGCGCATGCGGACCACCCGCTTGGAAAGCCATCATCCAACCTTGACCTGAGGTCATCATCACCGCAGTGGCAATCGCAAAACTTTCTTGGTTTAAGCGTGTCAACATCTCTGTGCTAATACCAATACGTGCTTCATTACCGATGGCTTGCCAGCTTTGCATGGCCGCTTCACCTGCATCAACCAGGGCATCAATATCACACACTGGGTATTGAATATTAAGCTCAATACCGTAAGGAGAAACTTCGCTACCATGCCAGCCCTTCTGTGCCACCTGATCTAATTCAAAATTCTTGCCAAGTAAGGCATCAAATGCCGCCTTACCTTCAGCAGCCGCATTCTCGCCATACGTCTTAGGACTTGGCATCTCATTAAATGGTGACCAGTAACCGCGAGTTCTCGCTGCTTTACAAGCTTGTTCAATTAACTCACGATGTTTTTCAAATAAAGGATGCGACATTGATAAATTCTCCTTGTGGATTCATTAAATTCTTTAATGTATTTAGTCTGTTTTAGAACATTGCTTTGCCATGTATCACTTAATGCCTACAGGCTCTCGAATAACCCTACTGGCAAAATACTACGTAATTGATTGATATTTGTCAAATTAACGTATCACGACTTATTGACAACACTTACTTAGAAAATGTAGATTTATCGAATTTCACCAAATATTGAGACTTAAATATTGAATTTAATTAGTATTTTCTATCAAGCATCAAAAACCAAAAACAAGCCTCTATTAACCCTATTAATGATACGTTTATTATTTTTTTAATTGTTTTTTTGTATTATATAAACATGGGATGTTTAAGCTTTTTGGAATTAATTTAAATTTCTAGGGTTTTCACTAGAATTTGTAAGAATGCACACATTCCATTCCTGACACTTTTTTTCAGACAGTTTCAGCTAAGCAACTTATAATAAAGCTATCAAACAATAACTTCTCATAGAAAGAGTTTCACAATGGGTCTCTCCGCTGTTCAAAATCGCTTAGAAGAATTCAAGCAAAAGAGTCGCATCCAAGCGAGCTCCTTAATTATTAGCGTTTTTGGTGATGCCGTCTTGCCGCGCGGTAGCCGTATTTGGCTAGGCAGCCTCATCCAACTTCTCGAACATCTCGACTTGAATGATCGCCAGATTCGGACTACAGTATTTCGGCTACAGAAAGAAGGTTGGTTAGTCAGCGAAACTATTGGGCGTCGAGCTGATTACATGCTATCGCCCAAGGGCCAACTC
>CAZIKJ010000107.1:0-2933 GCA_964539685.1 uncultured Pelistega sp. | reverse complement strand
GTACTCATGAGCTATGGTGACGGTGCCGTGATGGGCGTACCTGCGCATGATGAACGTGACTTTGCTTTTGCCAATAAGTACCAATTACCGATTAAGCAAGTGATTGATGTAGATGGCCAAGACTATTCCACAACAGAATGGCAAGAATGGTATGCCGATAAGCAACGTGGTACTTGCATAAATTCTGCACAATTCGATGGCCTAAGCTATAAACAAGCGGTTGATGCGGTGGCTCAAGTATTGAGCGCAGCGGGTTTAGGCGAGAAACAAACCACATGGCGCTTACGTGACTGGGGTATCTCACGCCAACGTTACTGGGGCACGCCAATCCCTATTATTCATTGTGATTCTTGTGGTGCGGTACCTGTTCCTGAGAAAGACCTACCCGTTGTGCTGCCTGAGCACTTAATTCCAGATGGTTCAGGCAACCCACTTAAAAAGTGTGAAGAGTTCTTACGCTGCGCCTGCCCAAGCTGTGGCAAGCCTGCACGTCGTGAAACTGACACGATGGATACCTTTGTTGACTCAGCATGGTATTTCATGCGCTATACATCCCCTGGCAATGATCAAGCGATGTTCGATGAGCGTAATGATTACTGGATGCCGATGGACCAATACATTGGTGGCATTGAGCATGCTGTCATGCACTTGCTCTATGCCCGCTTCTGGTCTAAGGTTTCACGTGATTTAGGTTTGGTAAAATTCGATGAACCCTTCACTAATTTATTAACTCAAGGTATGGTGTTGAATCATATTTACTCACGTCGTACTGAACGAGGTGGTATTGAATACTTCTGGCCTGAGCGCGTTGAGAACATTTATGGTGATAAGGGACAAATTATCGGTGCTCGCAATCTAGACGATGGCTCAATGGTGGACTATGGTGGTATTGGAACCATGTCCAAATCGAAGAACAATGGTGTTGACCCACAGTCGTTGATTGATAGTATGGGTGCGGATACCGCACGTTTATTTGTGATGTTTGCCAGCCCACCTGAGCAGACTCTTGAGTGGTCCAGCACAGGGGTTGATGGATCGAACCGTTTCTTGCGTCGTCTCTGGACTATGTGCTTTAACCATAAAGAAACTGTCGCACGTGCTACCAGCACTTCAGTTGACTTTAGCCAAGCATCTAAAGAAGTCAAACAACTACGTCTCACGGCTTATCAATTATTGCGCCAAGCCAATTATGACTATGAGCGTATGCAATATAACACCGTCGTTTCAGCCAATATGAAACTGTTGAATGCGATTGAGGATGCCAAGTTTGAACCTTCTGAGCAGGCCGACGCAGCGATTAAAGAAGCGATCAGCCTATTGCTACGCATGATCTATCCAGCCGTACCTCATATCACGTATCAACTATGGCAAGACCTAGGCTTTGCTGCTGAGTTCGGTGATTTATTGGATACCGCATGGCCAGAGCTTGATGAGCAAGCCTTGATTGCGGACGAAATTGAGATGATGCTGCAAATTAACGGTAAATTGCGCGGATCGATCATGATTCCTAACGGTGCAGAGAAATCTGAAATTGAAGCTTTGGCACAAGCGCATCCGTCATTAGAGAAATTCCTTGAAGGTCGCTCGCCTAAGCGCATTATTATTGTGCCTGGTAAATTAGTGAATATCGTTGGTTAATACCAATTTTTGGTTAATACTATAAGTGCTATGAGTAGCATGAACACCGTATATAGTATTGAGATAGTCGATACGGTGTGAATGCTAAAGCAAATTAAGGATAAAGATGATGCAAACCACCATGTCAGCACTGACCTCACGCCGTCTTCTTGTTGGGCTCTTGTTAATGTGTTTGCTCATCAGCGCTTGCGGTTTCAAGATGCGCGGACAAGCACCTTTGCCGTTTGAGACTTTATACACCAATGTCTCGCGCAACTCAGCCTTTGGTATTCAAATTTACCGCCTATTGAAGGCGAGTTCGCCGAATACCTCTATGGTTGAGGAAGCAAGCGACGCTCAAGTGCGCTTAATTCAACAAAACTTTAGCCGTACTCGTAGCGATGTCTCCTTGGACTTTGAAGGCAAGGTTGAAGAGTATGAATTGGGCTTGGTCTTTATCTTCAGCATGACCGATGCCAAAGGCAATGTGCTAATACCAACAACACGCCTAACGGCTACTCGCTTAATGCCCTATAGTGAAGATGATGCCGCCGCGAAAGCAGCAGAGATGCAATTGCTCTATGGCGATATGGAAAAAAGCATCGCTGACCGTCTCTACCGTCGCGTGATTTCTGAAGATGCAATCGAACGTTATAAGCAATTTAATCCGCAATAACTTGTCTCTATAATCGCTCATGAGTTAAGCAGACAATGATGAACGCAACTTTAAAATACGATGCATTTGCCCGAATGATGCAAACTAATCCAGACCGCTTAGATAATTTCTATTGCGTCACTGGTGATGAGTTGCTGTTGCGCAATGAAACTGTCGATTTAATTCGTCAACGCTGTCGTGATAAGCTGTATAACGAACGTATCAGCTTAGTGCTTGAGGCCAATGGTGCGTGGGAGAAAATTCAAGAAAGCCTGCAGAATACATCATTATTTGCCGATCTCAAAATTCTTGAAATTACCCTACCCGGTGGTAAGCCAGGTCGCCAAGGCGGCCCTGCTCTGATCCAGTTAGCAGAGCAACTTAGGGGCAATGGGGTTGATGATGTATGCGTTATTCTCAGCTTACCAAAACTTGATAAGACCACTTTAAACACGAAATGGGCCAAAGCCATCTGGGATAGCGCAGTTGTCATTGATACACCAACCATTGCGCGAGAGCACTTACCAACGTGGATCAAGCAACGCTTAGCATTACAGAATCAACGTGTTGACGATGAAACTTTAAGCATGATTGTTGATAAGGTTGAAGGTAATTTATTTGCGGCACATCAAGAAATCCTAAAACTTGGACTGATGTATCC
>CAZIKJ010000106.1:0-4827 GCA_964539685.1 uncultured Pelistega sp. | reverse complement strand
CATTAATGGCGATTCTGGCTATAAGAATGTGACTGCAGATGTACGTAAAATCCTTGAGACGTATGCGAAAGAAGGGGTTGATGCAGTTGTCTTAGATATGCGTGATAATGGTGGTGGTTCCTTGAATCAGGCGGCAAACCTCAGCGGCTTATTTATTGGCAACCAGAAGAGCGTGGTGCAAGTACGCACTGCTGAAGGTCGCGTCTCGAATGTTCGTAGTTCAGGCATTGAACAAGTGTGGGATAAGCCTGTGGTTGTGATCGTCAATCGTATCTCAGCATCAGCAGCGGAAATTTTTGCGGCGGCAATGCAAGACTATAACCGCGGTGTAGTGGTGGGTGATCCAACCTGGGGTAAGGGTACAGTGCAGACTTTCCGTGCCTTAAACGAGTTCTTACGTAATCCAGAGAATGAGGATTTAGGTTCTCTGAAGTGGACCATCCAGAAGTTTTTCCGTGTTACGGGTAGTTCCACTCAAGTGAAGGGTGTGACGCCAGATATTATTTTCCCATCCATGTTCGACCCGAAAGAATTGGGTGAGTCAAGCTATGAGAACGTGATGCCATGGTCTGAAATTCAGCCTGCTGAATATGTGAAGTTGCCTAGCTTAGATAAAACTATTGCACAACTCCAGAAGCAACATGAGGACCGTACGGCCACCTCAGGTAGTTGGAAACTTATGCTCGATGAAACTAAGTATGCATTAGGATTATCGCAACGCAAGACCTATTCTTTAAATTTAAATACACGTCAGGCTGAGCGTGAGCAAATGAGTGAAACCTATAAAGAGTTTGCTGAGCGTCGCAAGGAATTGGGCGAGGGTGACGTAGCCACCTTCAAGCTGGACGACGGCCTTGCTATGGGTGAGGGTAATTTGAAGCAAGAGCTTGAGGACGAGAAAAAGCGCAAGGATAATATTGATGCAATTGCGCGTGAGTCGGCCAATATTGCTGCTGACCTAGTGCAAGTACAAACACCATAGGACTTGGCCTAGAGCAGCCCTTGCTAAGTCAGTGAGGTCTGCCTAAATAAGACAGTCGTGATATTTTGAGATGTAATTCTTTATGCCCAAGTTAGACCATATACATACAGCTCCGCAGAAAATCTTAATCCTGGGGGCGAATGGTCAACTTGGGCAAGCTTTTGCCCACATGTTTGAAGCGAAGCTTGCCTTGACTCAGCAAGGTGTAGCGGGGGATTATGTTGAGACAACTGCTAAACATAGACTGCTTGGCTCAAACCAAGCAAGTGCGCAAAACCAAAACAGATATAAGCGTATAAATGAGTCTATACTGACTTTGCATGGCCCGAGTCAAGGTGGGCCTGATTTATCCACTGAGCAAGGTTTGCAGGCCTTAGAGCGCTATTTGCTTAGCCACAGGCCAAGCCTAGTGATTAATGCGGTGGCCTACACAGCAGTGGACCAAGCAGAACAAGAACTCGACAAGGCCTATCAGTTAAATACAGCCTTACCAGAGCGACTCGTTAAGATTTTGGCGCAGTGGCAAGGACGCTTAATTCACTTTTCAACAGACTATGTGTTTAATCCCAAATATGATTCCACTGCTTTCCAAGGCGACACAACTAAGCGGTGTGTGGTTGGGGATGGAGTGGAGTCATTCACTCCCTATCATGACTTGAGTAAGTGCACCGAGGATGCTGTGGCAGAGCCCATCAATACCTATGGCTTAAGTAAACTTGCAGGTGAGCAGGCTGTCATGCAGAGTGGCTTGTCGCTTCTGCTTATTCGCACTAGCTGGTTGTACAGTAAGTCAGGGCATAATTTTTTTACGATAATGCGTAGATTAATGCAGAGTCAAGAGCAAGTCACCGTGGTTAATGACCAATGGGGCGTGCCAAGTAGTGTTGATTTTGTTGCACGCTATACTTGGGCACTTCAGCAACAAGGTGCACAAGGCCTTTTTCATGTGGTGCCAGATGGTGTCTGCACCTGGTTTGAGTTTGCGCACACTATTGCGAAGGAACTTAAAGCCGTGGGAGAAGATTTGCGCGTGACAGAAATTCTAGCGCAAACTTATCAGCAATATCAGACACAACGGCAGCAAGTGGCGAAGATGGATGCGCAGTCAGTGAAGCGTGTTGCTGATCGTCCGGTTTATGCTGTGCTTGACAATACAAAACTCAAGCGTACATTAGGCCTTGCTGAATTAACAAGCTGGCAAGAATCATTACAGGAACACGTCCAGTCTTAAGTCTCGATGCATTTCAAGGCTCACTGAACTTACTTTGATAGCGACGGCATGCTCAAGCATTTCAACGCATTCTAAGGCTCGTCAAAGCGTGATGAATTGCCGAACTACAACGGCTTAATTGCTATTTGAAGGAGTGAAAGCGTGTTGACACAAATTCTTGATATAAAAGATTTCACTTGAATCTATATATTTATAAAGCGCTAAGCCTAAATCACTATAGCTACCACTCTGGATACGATCGAAGGCATGCTCTAGGGACTGCCAGAGTGCAGGGACTAGATTATTGAGTTGTTCTGCAGGAAGGCTCCAAATAGCCGTATTAAAACGCATACCCGTACTTCCTAAGGCAGCTTGTGCGTCGTGGTGGGTATTTTCTGGAGGTGAAAAGATAAATTTGCCGTTGTCATTGTCCTCAATGCTGTTCAATGTCGTGCGATCGATAGTGGCACCCGCTTGAAGAATAACGATATCTTTGGTGTGATGAAATAGATTATCGCGTTGGCACAAGCCAAAGAACCAGGCGAGTGAGGCGATGGCGCTGACAGCATCTGCGCGCAGCATATCGTACTGGCTTTCTATTTCTTGAATGCGTTGGGTTTGTTGATATTCGGCGAGCAGGGAAGAAGCTTCAAGCAAACTGTTTTTTTGTTCTGCTTGCAGTGGTTTTAACGAGTATTCCACTAGAGCGATATTAGCTCTGGGGGCGACACGATGAATGCTTTGTAGGGTATGTAAAACTTGATTAAGGGCAAGTTCGGTATCGCGAAAGTTGTTAATCGCGCAAGGAATAATAAATGCGGTGCTCATATATAATTAGAATAGATAAATTTATTCAACATTTTACCATGAGCGCGGGCGCGTCTTGAGTTTTGCTGTGTATTATAGGCAGTGGCTTTGCTGGTGAAAATGTGAGAGGTGTACGTAATGAGTGATGAAGCATTGCATGAGATAGAACTATTAACCCGTCGCTGGGTGGAGAATATAGTGATCGGCTTGAATTTATGTCCTTTTGCGAAGGGCGTTTATGTTAAAGATCAGGTCAAAATTCATATTGCATCTACACAGGATGTGGCGGACATAAGTCAGGTTTTGACGCAATTATTAAGTGAATTAGCGAGTGTACCTGCTGAACAGATAGATACGACCTTATTAGTGCTTCCTTATGCTTTTGATAGCTTTTATGAGTTTAATGATTATCTTGATGTGGCCGATCAGCTTCTTGATGAGCTGAATTTAGTCGGTGAGATTCAGATTGCAAATTTTCATCCGCAGTATCAATTTGCGGGTACGCAAGTGGATGATATGAGTAACTATACCAACCGCTCTCCCTATCCAATTTTGCATCTGATCAGAGAGCAGAGTATTGATCGTGCGGTTAGCCAATTTCCTGATGCTGCGGTTATTTTTGAGCGTAATATTGCCATGATGGAAGAGCTAGGATTGGATGGATGGCATAAGTTATTACAGACTGATGCTAAATAAATATCTGAAACCCTAAGTAACATCGATAGCGCTGATTTGCCTGTTTTACACAACATGGCAAGCTTGCGATTGGTCTCAATCTTGAAATGTATGCTAAAATACTAATCAAGCTGTATACCTGGTTAACTGACAGGTTTCTGGACGCGGGTTCAACTCCCGCCGTCTCCACCAATAGGGTATTCTAACAAGTGCTTTATTGATGGGGACGTATTGGTTTCGACAGGGGCAAATAGGAAGATTGGCAGCCGGTAGGCGATGACCGTAAATCAAGCAAAATCTATAAATGCAAATGACGAAAGTTACGCATTAGCCGCCTAATAACAGGCCGCTAGGAGCATGATCCACTTGGCAACAGAACGGATTAAAAGGCTGCTTCGGCAGCCTTTTTCTTTGCTTTTTTGTGTTTTTTCAGCTTTTTGTGGTTGTCAGCTTGTATGGCTGGGAGCTGCTAACGCTAGGCCAGTAGTGCGAATCTCAAAAAACTATGTGCGGCCTTTTTCACTTATTGCTTCAGTTGATACAAATATAATTCAACGCGACGATTAACGGTTCGGCGTTGTGCGGTGTCATTCGCCACGAGCGGGTCAATTGAACCACGGCCTTCGATATCGATACGGCTTGAGCGTACACCATCATTGATTAAACGTTGAGCAACTGTGTAGGCGCGGTTGAGTGAGGTATTTTGATTGGTTTTAGTGCCACCAGAAGAGTCAGTATGTCCTACTACTTTTACGCGTAACATCTGGCGAATTTTCATCTCTTCGGCGATGGTTTTTAAGACGGGCGCCATTTGACGAGTGATATTGTTGCTACGAGCACTAAAAAGTGTTTTGGCTGGTAATAGAACGCGAAGACTTCCATCATGTACACGATTGACTTCAACGCCTTGTTTTTTGGCGGCTGGCGTTAAGATGCTTTCAGTCATCGCATTCCAGTTCACTGTTGCGAGATTGCTAATCGCATTAGCAGGTTGGCCGTCTTGCTTGACTGTTAAGCTGCCTGAACCAAAGCTTGGACCATTAGCAGAATTCTGCATGGGTGCACAAGCACTTATGAAAACACTAAGGGCTATAAGGCTAGTAGGCAGTAATGGGCGTTGCTTCATGTTAGGTAACTTCCTTATTAAGGGCGT